>NZ_JACVYG010000028.1:0-131408 GCF_014712245.1 Streptomyces sp. 5-10 | reverse complement strand
TGCGGCCGGGCGCCGCCTCCGCCGCGCCGGGCGACGCCGCCGCGGCGGCAGCGGCAGCGGCGGCCGTGGCGGTCTCCGGCAGCGGGGCGGAGAGAATGGCCGCGATCTCCGGGCGCGGCTCGGAGACGGGCGCACAGGGCCCGGGAAGCTCCTTGGCGCGCACCGCCCGGGTGATCCAGGCGCGGTCCAGGACGCGGCGTTCATCGGCCTCGGCCACGAGGTCCTCGGACTGGTTGTAGTCGCCGTCGGCGGCCTGCACCGCCCAGAGGTGGACCGCGACGCCGTGCTCCTTGGCCGACATCAGCCCGGGCAGCAGATCCCCGTCGCCGGTGACGAGGACGATGTCGGAGCAGGCCCGGTTGCGCGCGAGCTCGGTGAGCTCGGCGTGCATGGCGGCGTCCACGCCCTTCTGGGCCCAGCGGCCGTCGCTGCGGGTGAGCGCGCCGAGCCGCACGGTCACCCGGGGCATCACGCGCAGCCGCCGGTGCTCGGGCTGGGGTACGCGGTCGGGGGCGCCGTCGAACCAGTAGATCCGCAGCAGCGGGCGCTCGGTCTCGGCCTCGGCCCGCTCTCGCAGGCCCTGGATGAGGGTCGCGTGGTCGACGGAGATGCGCGATCGGGCGGGCTCCCCGGCCAGCAGGCTCGCGGCGGCGCCCAGCAGATATCCGGCGTCCACCAGGACGACGCAGCGGTCCACGTTCCACCCTCTTCCCTGACGAATCCAGTCCTCGGTCGCCCCCCGCGCACAGCCGTCCCCGGTTGTGGTCTTTCGGCTTTCCTTCGAGTCTGCCCGACCGTGCGGGGGTTATCAGTCCGAACTGGATCACCGGCGTGGCGGATACGGCTTACCCGCCAAGACCCTCCTTCTCACTCACCGTAATTGCCCGAAATGCACGGGTCACCGCGGCATGTCACTGTTCTTCCCGAAGGGCTTCTCCCGAAGAGCCTCTCCCGAAGGGCCTCTCCCGAAGAGCTTCTCCCGGAGGACCCTTCACCGGGGGGCTGATCCCAACTGGAGGAACACCACCATGGGCAAGAACAAGAACCGCGATCGCAAGCAGCAGCAGGAGCGGCGTCAGGAGCGCGGCATGGCCGACCGCCCCGCCGACCAGCAGTCCTCGATGGACGCGCAGTCGCAGGCGATGCGGTCGGAGGGCGGCCCCTCGACGCCGCGCAAGGACCGGCAGAAGAGCTTCGGCCACAACTGACGCACCGCGCACCGGCGCTGGGCCACCGCGGTGGCAGGCCGTATGACATGGCCCCAGGGGCGCGCCCGACACGGGCGCGCCCCTGGGGCGTTCTTACCAGGGCCGCCACTTTCGCCAGAGCCGGGCGGCCGCTGCTGTCGTCAGAGCCTGGCGGCCGCCGCTTCCTCAGAGCCGGGCGGCCGGCTTTCGTCAGGGCCGGGCGGTCACCCGGCCAGGCAGGACGCCCCCAACAGCACCTTGAGGTCGCCGAAGAGGGCCGGGTCCGCGGTGACGCGGTGCCGGTCGAGCCGCAGCACGGTGGTCTTCCGCGCCCCCTGGAGCTTGATCCGCACCTCGGTGGAGCCGCGGTGGTGGGTGAGCACCTCGCCCAGCTTCTCGACCAGCGGCGGGGTCACCTTGACCGTGGGAATGGTGATCGTCACGGGCGCGTTGGCGCCCGCCTCGGACAGATCGGGGACCATCAGCTCCATGGCGACCAGCCGGGGCACGTCCTCGCGCTTGTCCAGCCGCCCCTTGACGAAGACGACCGCGTCCTCGATGAGCTGGGTGGAGACCAGCTGATAGGTGGCCGGGAAGAACATGCACTCGATGGAGCCGGCCAGGTCCTCGACGGTGGCGATGGCCCAGGCGTTGCCCTGTTTGGTCATCTTGCGCTGGAGACCGGAGATGATGCCGCCGATGGTGACGATCGCGCCGTCCGCGTGCTCACCGCCGGTGAGCGCGGAGATCGCGGCATCCGCCTTCTCGTTCAGCACATGCTCGATACCGAACAGCGGATGGTCGGAGACATACAGGCCCAGCATCTCCCGCTCCTGGGCCAGCAGATAGGTCTTGTCCCATTCGACGTCCGAGAACTCGACGTCGAGCCCGAAGCCCGGCCCGTCGCCGTGCCCGCTGTCGCCACCCATACCGCCGAAGAGGTCGAACTGCCCCTCGGCCTCCTTGCGCTTGACGGCGACCACATTGTCGATCAGCGCTTCGTAGTGCGCCATGAGCCCCTTACGGGTGTGACCCATCTCGTCGAAGGCGCCCGCCTTGATCAGCGATTCGGTGGTGCGCTTGTTGCAGACGACCGCCTCGACCTTGTCCAGGTAGTCCGGGAACGAGGCGTACTTCCCCTTGGTCTTGCGACCGCGGATGATCGCCTCCACCACGTTCTGACCGACGTTCCGGACCGCCGTGAGACCGAACAGGATCACGTCATCACCCTGAGCGGTGAAGTTGGCCTCGGACTCATTGACGTTCGGCGGCAGCACCTTGATGCCCATGCGGCGGCATTCGTTCAGATAGACCGCCGACTTGTCCTTGTCGTCGCGGACCGAGGTGAGCAGCGCCGCCATGTACTCGGCCGGGTAGTTGGCCTTGAGGTACGCGGTCCAGTAGGTGACCAGGCCGTACGCGGAGGAGTGCGCCTTGTTGAACGCGTATCCGGCGAACGGGACCAGCACGTCCCACACCGCCTGGATGGCCTCGTCCGAATACCCCTTCTCGCGGGCGCCCTTCTGGAAGTTGACGAACTCCTTCTCCAGCACCTCGGGCTTCTTCTTGCCCATCGCACGGCGCAGCAGGTCGGCCTGGCCGAGCGAGTAACCGGCGAGCACCTGGGCGGCCTTCTGCACCTGCTCCTGGTACACGATGAGGCCGTAGGTGATGCCGAGGACCTCCTTGAGGGGCTCCTCCAGCTCGGGGTGGATCGGGGTGATCTCCTGCTGCCCGTTCTTCCGCAGCGCGTAGTTGATGTGCGAGTTCATTCCCATCGGGCCCGGCCGGTAGAGGGCCGAGACGGCGGAAATGTCCTCGAAGTTGTCGGGCTTCATCATGCGCAGCAGGGAGCGCATGGGGCCGCCGTCGAACTGGAAGACGCCGAGGGTGTCACCGCGGCAGAGCAGTTCGAAGGTCTTGGGGTCGTCCAGGGACAGATCGAGCATCTTCAGGTCGATGCCCTTGTTGGCGCGCACCATCTTGACGGCGTCGTCCATGATGGTGAGGTTGCGCAGGCCCAGGAAGTCCATCTTCAGCAGGCCGAGCGACTCACAGGTCGGGTAGTCCCACTGGGTCACGACCTGGCCGTCGTTCTTCGGCGAGAAGACCGGGACGTGGTCGGTGACCGTCTCGCTCGACATGATCACACCGGCGGCGTGCACACCCATCTGGCGCACCAGGCCCTCGATACCGCGCGCGGTGTCGATGACCTTCTTCACGTCCGGCTCGTTCTCGTACATCCCGCGCACCTCGCCCGCCTCGCTGTAGCGGGGGTGCTTCTCGTCGGTGATGCCGGAGAGCGGGATGCCCTTGCCGAGGACGTCGGCGGGCATGGCCTTGGTGATGCGGTCGCCCATCGCGTACGGATAGCCGAGCACGCGGGCGGAGTCCTTGATGGCGTTCTTGGCCTTGATCGTGCCGTAGGTGCCGATCTGGCAGACCTTGTCGTGGCCGTACTTCTCGGTCACGTACCGGATGACCTCACCGCGCCTGCGCTCGTCGAAGTCGATGTCGACATCCGGCATGGAGACGCGCTCGGGGTTGAGGAACCGCTCGAAGATCAGCCCGTGCTCGACCGGGTCGAGGTCGGTGATGCCCATCGCGTACGACACGATGGAACCGGCCGCGGAGCCTCGGCCGGGGCCGACCGCGATGCCGTTGTTCTTGGCCCACATGATGAAGTCGGCGACCACGAGGAAGTAGCCCGGGAACCCCATCTGGATGATGACGTCCATCTCGTACTCGGCGAGCTTCTGACGGTCCTCGGGGACGCCGCCGGGGAAGCGGCGGGCCATCCCCTTGCGGACCTCCTCCTGGAACCAGGTGACCTCGGTGTACCCCTCGGGGACGTCGAACCGCGGCATCAGGTCGCGCTTCTCGAACCAGCCGGTGGTGTCGACCTGCTCGGCGACCAGCAGGGTGTTGCGGCACCCCTCCTGCCAGGCGTCGGAGGAGTCGATGGCGTACATCTCCTCGGTGGACTTCAGGTAGTAGCCGGTGCCGTCGAAGCGGAAGCGGTCGGGGTCGGAGAGGTTCTTGCCGGTCTGGACGCACAGCAGCGCGTCGTGCGCGGTGGCCTCGCGGGAGTAGGTGTAGTGCGAGTCATTGGTGACCAGCGGCGGGATGCCCAGCTTCTTGCCGATCTCCAGCAGCCCGTCCCGGACCCGGCGCTCGATCTCGATGCCGTGGTCCATCAGCTCCAGGAAGTACCGGTCCTTGCCGAAGATGTCCTGGTACTCGGAGGCGGCCTTCAGCGCCTCGTCGAACTGGCCGAGCCGCAGCCGGGTCTGGAGCTCGCCCGAGGGGCAGCCGGTGGAGGCGATCAGGCCCTCGGACCACTGGGCGATGGTCTCCTTGTCCATCCGCGGCCACTTGACGAAGTAGCCCTCCATATAGGCGTCCGAGGAGAGCCGGAAGAGGTTGTGCAGACCGGTCTTGTTCGACGCCCAGATGGTCTTGTGGGTGTAACCACCGGAACCGGAGACGTCATCGCGCTTCTGGTGCGGCTGGCCCCACTGCACCCGCCGCTTGTAGCGCCGCGACTCGGGGGCCACATACGCCTCGATGCCGATGATCGGGGTGACCCCCGCGCCCGTCGCCTGCTGGTAGAAGTCGTACGCGCCGTGGAGGTTGCCATGGTCGGTCATGGCGATGTGGGTCATGCCCATCTCTTTGCACGCGTTGAACATGTCCTTGAGCCGCGCCGCACCGTCCAGCAGCGAGTACTGGGTATGGACATGCAGGTGCGTGAAGGGCGGCTTGGTCACGGTGGAAGACCTCCGGCGAACAATCGATGACGGCAGGGCGAGACAGCTCCGAAGGTTACCCCTCCGCGCTGACAAAGGCCGGGCACTCGCGAGTAGCCTCAGGCGTTGATCCCGACGGGTCATCCGGTCTTCCCGCGCACCCGGCGAGACGGAACATACCCTGTCGTATCTGCCCCACCGATCAGTTCCCTCATGCCCCAGGAGGCGTTCCGCGATGTCGACCCAGCAGACCCAGGCGGAACAGCGCGGCGAGCACATCCTCGCCGTATTCGACACCGCCTTCGGCGAGCTGCTCGCCGCCGACCCGGCCGCCTTCCGCGTCAAGTTCCGGAAGATGGCCGCCTCGGCGTTCGCGTTCTACCGCGGCACCGCCTGCCTGTTCTATTCCGATGTGGAGCGGGAGCGCTCCGGCGGTCCGTACCTGGACGACCGCACCAGCCGGGTGTGGATCCACGGTGACCTCCACGCCGAGAACTTCGGCACCTACATGGACGCCAACGGCCGGCTGATCTTCAATGTGAACGACTTCGACGAGGCGTACGTCGGCCCCTTCACCTGGGACCTCAAGCGCTTCGCCGCCTCCGTGGCGCTCATCGGCTACACCAAGGCGCTCAGCGACGAGAAGATCACCGAGCTGGTGCGGACGTACGCCGGCGCCTACCGCGAGCGCATCCACGCCCTGGCCACCGGCGCCAAGAACGACGAGGTGCCGCCCTTCACCCTGGAGACCGCGGAGGGCCCGCTGCTGGACGCGCTGCGTGACGCCCGCTCGCTGACCCGCTTCGGGCTGCTGGACTCGATGACCGAGATCCGCGACTTCGAGCGCCGCTTCGCGGCCGGCGGCGGGTCCATCGAGCTCGACGCGGCCACCCGCTACAAGGTCCTGGCCGCCTTCGACGGCTATCTGGAGACGCTTCCCGAGTCCAGTCTCTCGCGCCCGGACTCCTACCGCGTCAAGGACGTGGTGGGCCGCCGGGGCATCGGCATCGGCAGCGCCGGGCTCCCCTCGTACAACATCCTTCTGGAGGGCAACAGCGACGCCCTGGAGAACGATGTGGTGATCTACATGAAGCAGGGGCAGACCCCGGCGGTCTCCCGGCACATCACCGATGAGCGGGTGCGGTCGTACTTCCACCACGAGGGCCACCGCACGGTGATCTCCCAGCGCGCCCTCCAGGCCCACGCCGACCCGTGGCTGGGCTGGACCGAGCTGGACGGGGCGGGGCAGCTGGTCGCCGAGGTGTCGCCGTACGCGGTGGACCTGGACTGGTCCGACATCGACGACCCGGCCGAGATCGCGGCGGTCGTGGCCGACCTGGGCCGGGCCACGGCCACCATGCACGCGGCCGCCGACGACCAGAGCGGCCACTCGCTGGTGCCGTTCTCCACCGAGCGCGCCATCGACGCGGTGATCGCCGCCGACGAGGACGGCTTCGCCGAGCTCCTGGTGGACTTCGCGCACTCTTACGGTGCCCGCGCCCGCGCCGACCACCAGATCTTCGTGGACCTCTTCCGCAACGGCCGCATCCCCGGCCTCTGATCGCCTCCCTGGGAGACGCCCGTCCCCCAGGGCCGTAGATCGCCACCCCGGCCATGGCCGGGGTGCGCTCGCCCCTCTATCGTTACCGGTCATGTGGCCTGGACAGCAGCCGCCGGGGGGCGAGCGAGACCCGCAGCAGAATCCGTACCAGCAGCCGGGTCATCCGCCGCCCCCGGATCAGCCTCCGGGCTTCCCGCCCGCTCCCCCGCCGCCCCAGGGCCCCCCGCCCGGCCCCGGTGGCGGGCCCTGGGGCGGCGCTCCCGGCGCCCCCGGCGCCCCCGGTGCCCCCGGCCCGGCGGACCGGCAGCGCAAGGCCGGCCTTACGGCCGTCATCGCGGTGACGGTGGCCGCCGCGGTGGTCGCGGGCGTTCTCGTGTTCACGGATGACGACAAGGGCTCCCGGGGCGGCTCGCCGGACGATGTCGTCCAGGGCCCGCCGGGAGCGCCGGGCTCCGGCGGCTCGGGCGGTTCCGGGGACCTGGACGGCTCCGGTGGCTCACAGGGCCCGGGAAACCTCGTCACGCCCGCCCACAGCTCCGGGCCGAGCGGCACCACCGTGGTGATCGGCGAGGCCGACGCCGGGCACACCCTCGACGTCTACGAGGACCTGCGCTGCCCGCCGTGCGCCTCCTTCGACCAGGCGGTCGGGCCGACCATCGCCAAGGACATCAAGTCCGGCAAGTACAAGGTTTCGTTCCACTTCGCCGCCATCATCGACAAGAACATGAGCGGCAGCGGCTCCGCGAAGGCCCTGAGCGCCCTCGGGGCGGCGCTGGACGTGAGCACGGACGCCTTCCTCGACTACAAGGCCGCCCTGATGTCGTCGAAGAACCACCCCGAGGAGAGCGAGGACTCCTACGCCGACTACACCCGGCTGCTGGCCGTCTCCAAGGAGGTGTACGCGCTCAAGACGAACGCCTCCTTCCAGGAGGCCGTGCGCGCGGGCACCTACGACCCCTGGGCGAAGAAGATGATCGCCAAGTTCGACGCCTCCGGGGTGAGCGGCACCCCCACCGTCAAGCTCGACGGCTCCCAGCTGACCGCCGGCGGGGGCTCCACCCCCATGACCGCGACGGAGTTCACGGAAGCGGTGAACAAGCGGCTCAAGGGGTGAACCAGCAGGTCAGGGGCGAGTGGCCGACCGCCGGGACCGACTCTTCACATGGTCCCTACAGCCGTTCGTGGCAGAATTCGAAGTCATGGACGGCACCGGACCGCAGCTGAGGGCAGTGCGCGCGGCGCTCTTCACGGCGCTGTGCGTCACGCTGTCCTCGGCTTCGCATGTCCTGCTGTCCCGGGCCCCGCTACCGCTGGGCACCGTCGTCGCGCTCTCGGTGGCCGTCTTCGCCGTCGCCTACGCCCTCGCGGGCCGGGAGCGGGGCTTCTGGTCCATAGCGGCCCTGATGATCCCCCTGGAGCTGGCCGCCGACACAATCTTCACCACCGGCCAGCAGGCGTGTTACGGACAGTCCGGCGGCCCGGTGGCGGGCTCGCTGCGCTCCATGGGCGTCACCGTGCTGTGTGGCGGCGACCTCGGCGGTCCACTGCCCGGGGTCTCCCAGAACGGCGTCGCCACCCCGCTGGCGGCCGCCGTGAGCTCCGCCACCCCCTGGCTGCTGCTCGCCGCGCATATCGCCGTGGGTCTGATCGCCTCGGCCTGGCTGCGGCGCGGCGAGGCCGCCCTGAGCCGTCTGCTGGCCTCCCTGGCCGCCTTCGCCTTCCGGCCGCTGCTGCTGGCCGTCGCCGTCCACGGGGCGGCCCTGCCGCCCCGCCGCCGGACCCCGCGGCCCGTACGGCCGGTGCGCCCGGCGCCGGCCCTCCCTCTCCTCGTGCACTCCGTGGTGCGTCGTGGACCGCCCCGCTCGGCCGCTGCCTGAGCACAGCGCTCCACACCCCCGTACGCATCACTGAACGACGCACACCCACGGAGATCGAACCATCATGAGCAACCGCAACAGCCAGCAGAACAAGCAGGCCGCGCGCGAACGGCTGCGCGCCGAGCGTGAGCGCCAGGCCAAGAAGGACCGGATGCGGCGCCAGCTGTTCGTCGGCGGCGCGGTCGTCGCGGTCCTCGCGATAGCCGGCGGCATCGGCTACGCCGTCACCAGCATGAACTCGGACGACGCCAACCAGAAGTGGCGGACGGCGGCCGAGAAGAAGACGTTCGCCAAGCCCGCCAACGCCACCGGCCCCCAGGGCACGACGGTCGTCATCGGCGACAAGAAGGCCAAGAACACCCTGCACGTCTACGAGGACATGCGCTGCCCGGTCTGTGCCCAGTTCGAGAAGTTCACCGGCCCGACGGTACTCAAGGACATCAAGGACGGCACCTACAAGGCGCAGTTCACCATGGGCACCTTCCTCGACGACAACAAGCAGATGCCCGGCGCCGGGTCGAAGAACGCGCTGAGCGCGCTCGGCGCGGCCCTCAACGTCAGCCCGCAGGCGTTCCTGGACTACAAGGAGGCGCTGTACGCGCCGAAGAACCACCCGCAGGAGACCGATGACGCCTTCGCGAACGACCAGAAGCTCATCGACGTCGCCCAGCAGGTCAAGGAGCTCAAGGGCAACACGGCCTTCGAGAAGGCCGTGAAGAACGGCACCTACGACCGGTGGGCGCTGGCCATGTCCAAGTCGTTCAACGACACCAAGGACGTCGACTCCACCCCGTCCTTCAAGATGAACGGGAAGAAGCTGCTGGTGGGCCAGAACCCGCCGATGACCCCGGACCAGTTCACCCCGCTCGTCAAGCAGAACCTCAACAAGTAGGGTCCGGCCCTTCTCAGGCCGAGTCGGCGGGCGTGCCCTCGAGGGCGCGCCCGCCGACGGCGTTACGCCCCGGCGGGCCACGGCCCCGGTGACCGGGCGGCGACGGGTGGGCGAACATCCCCCAAGCCCCCTGTCCCCGCGGGCTACTTGTCAGTAATCTCCTCGGCCGTGACCGACCTCCACATATCGCGCCGAAGCGCCGTCACGGCCGCGGCGGCCGCCGCCGCCCTGCTGCCCCTCGTCCCGGGCCCCGCCGCCACAGCCGCCTCCGGGCCCGCCTTCCTGCACGGCGTCGCCTCGGGCGACCCGCTGCCCGACGGGATCCTGCTGTGGACCCGTATCACGCCCGCCCCCGACGCCGTGCCCGGCTCGGGGCTCGGCCCCGCCGTCGAGGTGACCTGGGAGGTCGCCGAGGACCGTGACTTCCGCTCGGTCGTCGCCCACGGCACCGTCAAGGCCGCCGCCGACACCGACCACACCGTGAAGGCCGATGTGCGCGGGCTGCGGCCCGCCACCGGCTACTTCTACCGCTTCGGCGTGGACGGCGGCGTCCGATCCCCCGTGGGCCGCACCCGCACCGCCCCCGCGCACGACGCCGCGGCCGACCGAGTGCGCTTCGGCGTGGTCTCGTGCGCCAACTGGGAGGCGGGCTGGTTCTCCCCGTACCGCCATCTGGCGGCCCGCACCGACCTGGACGCGGTGCTCCATCTGGGCGACTACATCTACGAGTACAAGAGCGGTGAGTACCCGGAGGCCAGGTCCGTCGTCCGCCCGCACGCTCCCACCCACGAGATCGTCACGCTCGCCGACTACCGCGTCCGGCACGGGAACTACAAGACCGACCCCGACGCCCAGGCGCTGCACGCCGCGCTCCCCCTGATCGCGATCTGGGACGACCACGAGTTCGCCAACGACGCCTGGTCCGGCGGGGCGGAGAACCACACGCCCGGCACCGAGGGAGCGTGGGCGCAGCGGGTGGCCGCCGCCAAGCAGGCGTACTTCGAGTGGATGCCGGTGCGCCCCTCCACCCAGGGCACCACCTACCGGCGGCTGCGCTACGGCAGCCTCGCCGACCTCCACCTGCTCGACCTGCGCTCGTTCCGCTCCCAGCAGGCGGCCACCGGCAGCGGGGACGTGGACGACCCGGAGCGCACCCTGACCGGGCGCGCCCAGCTCGACTGGCTGAAGTCGGGCCTGACCGCCTCGGACACCACCTGGCGGCTGGTGGGCAACTCGGTGATGATCTCACCGGTCGCCTTCGGGGCCCTCCCCGCCGAGCTGCTGGGCCCGCTCGCCGAGCTGCTGGGGCTGCCCAAGGGCGGGCTGGCCATCAACACCGACCAGTGGGACGGCTATACGGACGACCGGCGCGAGCTGCTCGCCCACCTCACCGACCACGGGATCGGCAACACCGTCTTCCTCACCGGTGACATCCATATGGCGTGGGCCAACGACGTACCGGTGAAGGCCGCCACCTATCCGCTGTCCCGGTCGGCCGCGACCGAGTTCGTGGTCACCTCGGTGACCTCCGACAACCTCGACGATCTGCTCCATGTGGCGCCGCAGACGGTGTCCTTGGCCGCGGCCGCCGCGATCAGGGCCGCCAACCGCCATGTGAAGTGGGTGGACATGGACTCGCACGGCTACGGCGTGCTCGATGTCACCCCGCAGCGGGCCCAGATGGACTACTACGCCGTCTCCGACCGCGCCGATCCGCGCGCCACGAGCGCCTGGACGCGGTCGTACCGCACCCAGACGGGCAGCCAGAGGATCGAGCGCGCCGACGCGCCCGTGCGGTGAAGGCTCACCGGTAAAGGCTCGGCTGTGCGGTAGAGCCTCACCCGTGCGCCGAGGCTCAGAGGCTCGCCAGAAAGCCGAGCGCCACCCGCCAGGTGGCCTCGGCGGCCTCCTTGTCGTAGTCCGGCAGCTCGGGGTCGGTGAAGATGTGCCCGGCCCCGCCGTAGCGGAAGACCTCCACATCGGCACCGGCCCGCCGCATCCGCAGATACCAGGCGTTCAGCCAGTCGTGCGGCTCGAACGGGTCGGGGTCGGCCACGTGCAGCTGCACCGGCAGGTCGTCGGCCGCGGCGTCGTCGGCGATGTCCGAGGTGCCGTGCAGCAGGAGCAGTCCGCGCGCCTTGTCGTCGCCCAGCGCCAGGTTCTGCGCGAGCGAGCCGCCGAGCGAGAACCCGGCGTAGACCAGCCCGCGGTCCGAGTACGGCGCGGCGGCGGTGATGGCCCGTTTCAGCAGCTCGTCCCGGCCGATCCGCTCCTTGATCACCATGCCGTCCTCGACGGTTTCGGCGGTCTCCCCCTCGTACAGGTCCGGCACGACCACCTCATGCCCGGCCGCGCGCAGCCGGTCGGCCGCCTCGTGCACGGCGGGCCGCAGCCCGTACGCGGAGTGGAACAGCACAATCGTCGAGGTATCGGCCACCGCCGTCACTTTCCTTCCCGTTTCACTTTCCGTGGATCAGTCCCTCCCATCGTGCCAGTCGCGGTCTGAGGACGCCCGATCCGGGGAAGGCGGGACAGGACATCCTGGCGTCTCCCCCAGGGAAGGATGAGGTAGGTGTCCATGGAGGACGTGCTGCGTCCGCTCATCGTCATCGGCGGCTCACTGGCCATCACGCTGTTCATCGGCTGGGCCGTCGACTGGCTGCTGCGGAGGGTCGACGCCCGGCACCCCGAGACCCCCCTGTGGGGCCATCTGCGCCGCTGCCGGCTCCCGCTTCAGGTGACCGTGTGCACGGCGCTGCTGAGCGGTTCGTACGACACGACGGAGGCGAGGGTCGTCCAGGAGCACGGGGCGGCGATCGGCCAGGTGCTCGCGCTGGTGCTCATCGCGGCCACGGCATGGCTCATGGTGCGGGTCTCCTCGGCCATCGTGGAGTCCTCCTACTTCCGCTACGCCTCCTCCAGCGCGCACGACCCCGCGCGGGTGCGCCGGGTGCGCACCCAGGTGACGCTGATCCAGCGGGTGGTGGCCGCGATCGTCGGCGTCGTGGCGGCCTCCGCCATGCTGCTGACCTTCCCGACGATGCGCACGGTCGGCACCTCCATGCTGGCCTCCGCCGGAATCCTCGGGGTGGTCGCCGGTGTGGCCGCCCAGTCCACGCTGGGGAACCTCTTCGCGGGGCTGCAGATCGCCTTCGGCGACATGGTACGGATCGGCGACACGGTGGTCGTGGACGGCGAGTGGGGCACGGTCGAGGAGATCACGCTGACCTTCCTGTCCGTACGGACCTGGGACGAGCGCCGGATCACCATGCCGGTGTCGTACTTCACCAACAAGCCGTTCGAGAACTGGTCGCGGGGCGGCACCCAGAAGGTGGCCACGGTCTTCTTCCACCTGGACCACACCGCGCCGATCGAGGAGATGCGGGAGCGGCTGCGCGAGATCGTGCAGAAATCCCCGGCCTGGGACGGCCGGGACTGGAACCTGGTGGTGACGGACACCACCCCGAGCACCATCATGGTGCGGGCGCTCATCACGGCGCGGGACCCGGACGACGCGTGGACCGTGCGGTGTGAGGTGCGCGAGAAGATGATCACGTGGCTGCGGGACGCCCATCCGTACGCGCTGCCGCGCATCGCCACCGCACCGGCCGCGCAGGCCCCGCAGGCGCTGCTGGAGAGCGAGCGCCGCCGTGAGCGCCACGATCATTTCGTCCGCTTCGAGGACGGGCTGCGCAAGGACGCCCCGCGCTCGCGGTGAAGCCGGTGTCAGGCCGCCACAGCGACCGGCCGGTGTCAGGGCGCTACAGCGACCGTCGCATCGCCCGGTGCGGAATGCCGCTGCCCTCGTCGAACTCGGGGCCGAACGCCTCGTAGCCCAGCCGCTCGTAGAAGCCGAGCGCATGGGTCTGGGCCTCCAGGTAGACCTCGGCCAGACCGCGCCGCCGGGCCTCCGCCTCGACGGCCCGGACCAGGTCGGCCCCCAGCCCCGTGCCCCGCGCCGCCCCGGCCACCGCGAGGCGGCCGAGCACGGCGGTGGTGGCGCCGTCGACACCGGCGTGGCCGTACTTCTTGTCGGCGGCCGCGCCGTGCAGGAAGCGGACGGTGCCCACCGGGCGGCCTCCGTCGTCGGTGGCCAGGAGGTGGACGGCGTGCGCGTCGTACGCGTCCATCTCCTCCTCCTCGGGGATCCGCTGCTCGACCACGAAGACCTCGCGGCGGACCGCGAAGCAGCCGGACAGATCCCCGTCGGTCACGACCTCGATCACGCGCTCTCCGCCTTCACGATGTCCAGCGCACCGCGCAGATCGTCCGGGTAGGCGCTTTCGAACTCGACCCATCCGCCGTGGGCGGGGTGCTCGAAGCCGAGCCGCACGGCGTGCAGCCACTGCCGGGTCAGCTTCAGCCGCTTGGCGAGCGTCGGGTCCGCGCCGTAGGTGAGGTCGCCGACGCAGGGGTGGCGGTGGGCCGCCATGTGCACCCGGATCTGGTGGGTGCGGCCGGTCTCCAGCTTGATGTCCAGCAGGCTCGCGGCCCGGAACGCCTCGATGAGGTCGTAGTGGGTGACGCTCGGCTTGCCGTCCGCGGTCACCGCCCACTTGTAGTCGTGCTGGGGATGGCGGCCGATCGGGGCGTCGATGGTGCCGCTCAGCGGGTCCGGGTGGCCCTGGACCAGCGCGTGGTAGCGCTTGTCCACGGTGCGCTCGCGGAACTGCTGCTTGAGCACGGAGTACGCGAGCTCGGACTTGGCGACGACCATGAGCCCGGAGGTGCCGACGTCCAGCCGGTGCACGATCCCCTGGCGCTCGGCGGCGCCCGAGGTGGAGACGCGGAAACCGGCGGCGGCGAGCCCGCCGATCACGGTGGGGCCGGTCCAGCCGGGGCTGGGGTGGGCGGCGACGCCGACCGGCTTGGAGACGACCACGATGTCCTCGTCGTCGTGCACGATGTCCATGCCCTCGACGGGCTCGGCGACGATCCGCACCGGCGGCGCGGCCTGCGGCATCTCGACCTCGAGCCAGGCACCCCCGGAGACGCGGTCGGACTTCCCGGCGACGCTGCCGTCGAGCTGCACCTTTCCGGCGGCGGCCAGCTCGGCCGCCTTGGTCCGGGAGAAACCGAACATGCGGGCGATCGCGGCATCGACGCGCTCGCCCTCCAGACCGTCCGGTACGGGCAGGGTGCGGATCTCGGGAATCGTACTCACCCGACGAGTATGCCGGACCGGGAGCACCGGTTCGTACGCCCGTCGGATACCGGCCGTGACGCCGCTCCCCGGGACCGGACCGGCGCCGGCCCCGTCAGTCCTTGTGGACCGTGCCGTCCGGGTCCAGACCGCGGAAGGACAGGACCACGATCAGGAAGCCGCCGCACACGATGGCCGAATCGGCGAGGTTGAAGACCGCGAAGTGGGAGGGCGCGATGAAGTCGACGACCGCCCCCTGGAAGTCCCCGGGCGCCCGGAAGATCCGGTCGGTGAGGTTGCCGAAGGCGCCGCCGAGCAGCAGCCCGAGCGCGATGGCCCAGGGCAGGCTGTGGAGCTTGCGGGCCAGCCGCGCGATCACCACGATGACGCCGACCGCGATCACCGTGAAGACGATGGTCATGGCCTCGCCGAAGCCGAACGCCGCCCCCCGGTTGCGGATCACCTCCAACTGCAGCCAGGTGCCGATCACCTCGACCGGAGCGTGGTGCTCCAGCTTCGCGACCACGGCCAGCTTGCTGGTCAGATCGATCAGATAGGCCAGCGCCGCGACCGTGAGGAGCACCCCGACGCGCCGCTTCCCCCTGCCCGCCGCGGCCTCATCGGATCCGGCGGCGCCGGCCCCGGCGCCTTCCTCTGCCTTCCCCGCGTCCGGCGTACCGATGGCCTGCTCCGCCTCTGTCACGTGAGTCCCTCAACCTCGTGAGTCTGTCTCCCCCTGTGAGGGACGAGGGTACGGCACACGCGTACGGGCGTCAGCGCCGCTCCTGGCGCTGCTTGCACTCGACACACAGCGTGGCCCGGGGGAACGCCTGCATCCGCGCCTTGCCGATCGGGTTGCCACAGCTCTCGCACAGCCCGTACGTCCCGGTGTCCAGCCGATCCAGGGCGCGCTCGGTCTGGAGCAGCATCTCGCGGGCGTTTCCGGCCAGGGCCATCTCGTGCTCGCGGGTGATGTTCTTGGTGCCGGTGTCGGCCTGGTCGTCGCCCGCGCCGTCGCCGGAGTCGCGCATCAGCCCGGTGATCGCCTCCTCGGAGGCGAGGATCTCGGTGCGCAGCCGGCCGGCCTCGGTCAGCAGCCCGGCGCGCGCCTCGTCCACCTCCCCGGCCGACCAGGGGTCCTCGCCCGGGCGGACCGCGAGCTCGCCGGGGTCGACGGGGGCGCCCGCCGCACGGGCCTTGGGCAGGGGTGGCGCGGTCGTCGTGGCCTTCTTGTCGGTCGGCGCACCACCTGGGGTCTTCTTCGCAACCACTTTCCTGGCTCCCGTCTTCTTCGGGGGCACCGCCTTGTCGGCGGGCGCGGCCTTCTTGGCGGGCGTCTCCGACGTCTTCTTCGGTGCGCTCTTCTTCGCCGCCTTGGCGTTCTTCGCCGCCTTGGCGGCGCCTTGCGCGGCGGCCCTGCCGGGTGCCGCGGTCTCGTTGACGGCCTTCTTGCCCGAGGCGCTCTTCTTGCCGGGCGCGGCCTTCGTCGCCTTCGCCGTGCTCTTCTGCACGGCGGTCTTTCTCGCCACCATGGCCGCGGCCCCTTCACATATTGTGATCTTGCGCGCGAATCGTTCCGGAACGATAAATCGACTCCGGACGGGCGGCAACGGGGCACGCCGCCCGATTCGCCCGGCTTGCCCGTGCGACAACCCGGTCTCCACCGTTGTGCCCCACTCCACGCCCGGTAATCCGTCCGGGATCCGGCACCCGGTGGTGACCCAGCGTGACGGCCCTGATCGCGGCCCCCGGCGTCTGGCCATTCGGGTCAGCCCCCGGAGCCGGCCGTCACCCGCTCGGAGCAGTGCCCCAGCGGTGACCGAGCAGTGCCATATTCGGTCGGCCCCGGTCTCCTCGGCCCCGTACACTGGGGCGCAGCGAAAGGCGTGGATGGGGACGAGTAGCGTCGTAGGCGGCCCAGAGCGACCCGGGGACGGTGTGAGCCCGGGGGCGAGCGCGATGTGAAGGATCACCCCGGAGCCGCCGGAAGAACGCCCGCCCTGGGTCAGTAGAACCGGCATCGCGATCCCAATGAGGGGGCCGGGAGCAGACCGCTGCCGGTCAAGGAGGGTGGTACCGCGGGAGCGCACGGCTCTCGTCCCTCCGACGGAAACGGAAGAGCACGTGTCCGCCGGAGGAAGAAGAGCCCCGATGACGCCGCAGTACCGCCAGGTGCCCGCCCAGGTCGACCTGCCCGCCCTCGAGCACGCCGTGCTCGACTTCTGGCGGGAGAACAAGATCTTCGCCCGTAGCCTCGAGCAGTCCGAGGGGCGGCCCGAGTGGGTCTTCTACGAGGGCCCGCCGACCGCGAACGGCATGCCGGGCGCCCACCACATCGAGGCCCGCGTCTTCAAGGACGTCTTCCCGCGCTTCCGCACCATGCGGGGCTACCACGTCGACCGCAAGGCGGGCTGGGACTGCCACGGCCTGCCGGTGGAGCTGGCGGTCGAGAAGGAGCTGGGCTTCAACGGTAAGAAGGACATCGAGGCGTACGGCATCGCCGAGTTCAACGCCAAGTGCCGGGAGTCCGTCACCCGGCACACCGACGCCTTCGCCGAGCTCACCACCCGGATGGGGTTCTGGACCGACCTCGACGGCGCCTACTGGACCATGAACCCCGGGTACATCGAGTCGGTGTGGTGGTCCCTGAAGGAGATCTTCACCAAGGGGCTGCTGGTCCAGGACCACCGCGTGGCCCCCTGGTGCCCGCGCTGCGGCACCGGGCTGTCCGACCACGAGCTGGCCCAGGGCTATGAGACGGTCGTCGACCCCTCGGTCTTCGTCCGCTTCCCGCTGACCTCAGGCCCGCTGGCGGGCGAGGCGGCGCTGCTGGTGTGGACGACCACGCCGTGGACCCTGGTCTCCAACACCGCCGTGGCCGCGCACCCGGAGGTGCGCTATGTGGTCGCCGGCAACGGCGAGGAGAAGCTGGTCGTCGCCGAGCCGCTGGTCGAGAAGGCGCTCGGCGAGGGCTGGACGGTCACCGGGGAGTCGTTCACCGGGGCCGAGATGGAGCGCTGGAGCTATCGGCGCCCCTTCGAGCTGGTGGAGATCCCCGGCGCCCACTTCGTCGTCAACGCCGACTACGTGACGACCGAGGACGGCACCGGTCTGGTCCACCAGTCCCCCGCCTTCGGTGAGGACGACCTGCTGACCTGCCGGGCGTACGGGCTGCCGGTGGTCAACCCGGTCCGCCCGGACGGCACCTTCGAGGAGGGCCTGGAGCTGGTCGGCGGCCAGTTCTTCAAGAAGGCCGACGAGGCGCTGACGGCGGACCTCAAGGACCGTGGGCTGCTGTTCCGGCACGTGCCGTACGAGCACAGCTACCCGCACTGCTGGCGCTGCCACACCGCGCTGCTCTACTACGCCCAGCCGTCCTGGTACATCCGCACCACCGCGATCAAGGACGCGCTGCTGCGGGAGAACGAGAAGACCAACTGGTATCCCGAGTCGGTCAAGACCGGTCGCTATGGCGACTGGCTCAATAACAACATCGACTGGGCGCTGTCGCGGAACCGCTACTGGGGCACCCCGCTGCCCATCTGGCGCTGTGCCGAGTCCCATCTCACCTGCGTCGGCTCCCTCACCGAGCTCTCCGAGCTGACCGGCACCGACCAGAGCGGTCTGGACCCGCACCGGCCGTACATCGACGCGGTCACCTTCACCTGCACCGCCGACGGCTGCTCGCTGACGGCCGAGCGGGTGCCCGAGGTCATCGACGCCTGGTACGACTCGGGCTCGATGCCCTTCGCGCAGTACGGCTACCCGTACCGCAACAAGGAGCTCTTCGAGCGGCGCTACCCGGCGCAGTTCATCTCCGAGGCCATCGACCAGACCCGCGGCTGGTTCTACACGCTGATGGCGGTCGGCACGCTCGTCTTCGATAAGTCCTCGTATGAAAACGTGGTCTGCCTCGGTCACATCCTGGCCGAGGACGGTCGCAAGATGTCCAAGCACCTGGGCAACATCCTTCAGCCGATCCCGCTGATGGATCAGCACGGCGCGGACGCGGTGCGCTGGTTCATGGCCGCGGGCGGCTCGCCGTGGGCGGCCCGCCGGGTGGGCCACGGCACCATCCAGGAGGTCGTGCGCAAGACGCTGCTCACCTACTGGAACACGGTGGCCTTCCAGGCGCTGTACGCCCGCACCTCGGGCTGGGCGCCGTCCGCGGCCGACCCGGCCCCGGCCGAGCGGCCGCTGCTGGACCGGTGGCTGCTGGGCGAGCTGGGCACGCTCACCGAGCAGGTCACCCAGTCCCTGGAGGCGTACGACACCCAGCGCGCCGGAAAGCTGCTGTCGGCCTTCGTCGACGACCTGTCCAACTGGTACGTGCGCCGCTCCCGCCGCCGCTTCTGGCAGGGCGACGCGGCCGCGATGCGCACCCTGCACGACGTCATCGAGACGGTCACCCGGCTGATGGCGCCCCTGGTGCCGTTCATCACCGAGCGGGTCTGGCAGGACCTGGTCGTCCCGGTGACCCCGGAGGCCCCCGCCTCCGTGCACCTGACCACCTGGCCCGAGCCGGACCGGTCGATGATCGACCCGGCCCTCTCGGAGCGGATGGCGCTCGTGCGGCGCCTGGTGGAGCTGGGGCGCGCGACCCGCGCGGAGTCCGGTGTGAAGACGCGCCAGCCGCTGTCGCGCGCGCTGGTCGCCGCCTCCGGCTTCGAAAACCTCGGCGCCGAACTGCGCGCCCAGATCGAGGAGGAGCTGAACGTCTCCTCGCTGGCGTCGCTGAGCGAGGTCGGCGGCTCGCTGGTCGACACGACCGCGAAGGCCAACTTCCGCGCCCTGGGCAAGCGCTTCGGCAAGGGCACCCAGCCGGTCGCCAAGGCGATCGCGGAGGCGGACGCGGCCGCGCTGTCGGTCGCGCTGCGCGAGGGGAACGCGTCGGTCGTGGTGGACGGCGAGACGGTCGTCCTCTCCCCCGACGAGGTCATCATCACCGAGACCCCGCGCGAGGGCTGGTCGGTCGCCTCCGACGCGGGCGCCACGGTCGCGCTCGACCTGGAGATCACCCCGGAGCTGCGGCGCGCGGGGCTGGCCCGTGACGCGATCCGGCTGATCCAGGAGGCCCGTAAGAACAGCGGGCTGGACGTGGCCGACCGGATCGCGCTGCGGTGGCAGTCGGCCGACGAGGAGCTGCGTCAGGCTCTCGCCGACCACGCCGAGCTGATCGCCGACGAGGTCCTCGCGATCGACTTCGCCTCCGGCGACGGGGAGGAAGGCTACGGCGAGCAGTTCACCGACGCCCCGCTGGGTCTGACCTTCCGCCTCCGCAAGGCGTAACGCTCCGCCGGGGTTTGTTCCCCACCCCGCCCCTTCCCACAACCGGGGCTCCGCCCCGGACCCCGNGGTTTGTTCCCCACCCCGCCCCTTCCCACAACCGGGGCTCCGCCCCGGACCCCGGTCCTCAATCTCCCCCAGCTACCGCTGGGAGGTGCCCCATGGACGGGCTGATAATCAGCCCGTCCGGCGATTGAGGACACGCCCGAAGGGCGTCCGGGGTCCAGGGGCGGAGCCCCTGGTTCGGGAAGGGGCGGGTAGGGGAAAAGCCCCCGCCCCCCACGGGCCGCGGGCGTGGCAAAGGGCCGGGCCCCAGGAGGAGGCTCCTGGGGCCCGGCCCTTGTGATTGCCGAACGCTCCGCGCTACTACGCGCCCCGCGTCAGTTGTCGTCCTCGTCGATGAGGAAGCCCCGCATCGGGCTCGGCGCCTGCTGCATCGGCTGCGGACTCTGCGGCCGCACCGGTGCCATCGGCTGGGTCATCGCGGGAGACATCTGCTGCTGGCCACCGTAGGACGGTGCCCCACCGTTCTGGTTGTGGCCGCCCATCGACTGGTTGCCACCCATCGTGTGGCCACCCATCGAGCCGGCGCCGGCCGAGGCCATGGAGCCGCTCATCGAGGGGGACGGCGGCAGCGAGGCGGTCGCCGGGGTGCGCGGCGGGGCGAGCGAGTCGTCGGCCTGGTTCTCCAGCTGGCGCAGCTGGCTCTCCAGGTACGACTTCAGCCGCGTGCGGTACTCGCGCTCGAAGCCGCGCAGATCCTCGACCTTGCGCTCGAGCGTGGCACGAGCGGACTCCAGGGAGCCCATCGCGACACGGTGCTTCTCCTGCGCGTCCCGCTCCAGCGCGTCGGCCTTGGCGCGGGCGTCCCGCTCCAGGCCCTCGGCGCGGCTACGGGCCTCGCCGACGATCTTGTTGGCCTCGGAACGGGCCTCCGCGATCGCCTGGTCGGCGGTCTGCTGCGCGAGCGAGAGCACGCGCGCGGCGCTGTCGCCGCCCGGGCCCTGCCCCGGCTGCGGCAGCTGCGGGCCGCCGGGGCCACCAGGACCGCCGGGGCCACCCGGGCCACCGGGACCGCCCATCGGGCCACCCATGGGGCCGCCGGGGCCCATGGGACCACCCTGCTGCATCGGGCCGGGTCCGCCCTGCTGCATCGGCCCGGGGCCACCCTGCTGCATCGGGCCGGGGCCGTTCTGGCCCATCGGACCGGCCGGCAGCTGCGGGGCTCCGCCCGGGAGTTGGGGCGGGCCACCCATCTGCTGCTGGCCGGGCGGCACCGGCTGCGGCGGTCCAGATATGGCGGCGGGCACGGGTGCACCCGGCCGCTCCTGCTGTTCGGGAGGCTTGCGCATGCCTTGTTGCTGGCTCTGGGCCGCGGCACGCGTCGCGGCGGCCAGCTTGGCACGCAGGTCCTCGTTCTCCCGCAGCAGCCGGGTCAGTTCGGCTTCGACCTCGTCGAGGAAGGCATCGACCTCGTCCTCGTCATAGCCTTCTCGGAGGCGGACGGTCGTGAACTGCTTGTTCCGCACGTCCTCGGGGGTCAACGGCATCTCTACTTCACCTCAACGTAGTCGTCGGCAATCGGCAAGACCGTATCGTTCACACCCTGCTCGCAAAATTGCTCACGACGGTGATCAGGATCCAGACGATGATCATCAGCACGAAGAAGGACAGGTCGAGCGCCACACCCCCGAGACGCAACGGCGGGATGAACCGCCGTAGCAGCTTGAGTGGCGGATCGGTCACAGTGTAGGTGGCCTCGAGGATGACCACCATCGCCCTACCGGGTTGCCACGAGCGCGCGAACTGGAAGACATAGTCCATCACGAGCCTGAAGATCAGCACGATCAGGTAGCAGTAGAGCGCGATGTAGATCACCTGTAGTGCGATGCCCATCCCGCGCGTCCCTCTCCCCTGGTTCGTACTCGGCCTTTCGGCCTCGGATGACTCGGTGTTGCCGGTTTGCCGTTTTTGCGTCTCAGCTCTGGTTGAAGAACCCGCCCTCTGCGATACGGGCCTTGTCCTCCGCCGTGACATCGACGTTAGCAGGAGACAACAGGAACACCTTCTGCGTCACCCGCTCAATGCTCCCATGGAGACCGAACACCAGACCGGCCGCAAAGTCGACAAGTCGCTTCGCATCCGTGTCGTCCATCTCCGTCAGATTCATGATCACGGGAGTGCCCTCACGGAAGTGTTCCCCGATAGTACGGGCCTCGTTGTAGGTCCGGGGGTGCAGTGTGGTGATGCGGTACGGCTCCCGCTCGGACACGACCTTGGGCATGATCACTGGGGCGTTCTTCTCCAAGCTCTGACGTTCAGGTGTGATGGATGCCACGGGGGCAATTCGCGCGGGTCGCCCGGTTTCCACCGCAAGAGGAGCCGGTTCGCGTTGTGCGGGAGGGTGGACGACTCGCACAGATTCGCCCCTTTCCGGCCGTGGTTCGGGCTCCACCACCTGATGCCGCCGGCGGTCCCGCTCGCGCTCGGGCTCCGGCTCGGGCTCGAACTCGTCGTCGGGGTCGAATCCCCGGCCGTCGTACCCATCGTCCTCCACGAGGCCGAGGTAGACCGCCATCTTGCGCATCGCGCCGGCCATTTTCTGCGTCCTCCGCTCTGTGGTGGATCGGCTCCGCCACCGGATGCCATGGATCCACGTGGCCCGCCCGCCTTTTGACGGGAATGACCATATTTTCTGCTGTGGTCCGACTTCTTCGCGACGTTACCGGAGCCTGGGTCGGACTCCGAGTACCGCAGTGCCGACGCGCACATGTGTCGCCCCCGCCGCCACCGCTTCCTCGAGGTCCGAGCTCATCCCCGCCGAGACCATGTTCGCAGCCGGATGGGCCACGCGCAGGCGGGATGAGATTTCCATCAGCCGGTCGAACGCCGCCCGCGGCCGCCCCTCATAGGGGCCCGTCAGCGGGGCGACGGTCATCAGACCGTCGAGCCGGAGCCCTTCGGCCTCGACCACGGACTCGGCGAGCCGTTCCACTCCGTCCGGTCCCACCCCTCCGCGCTCTCCCCGGTCACTGGAGTCCACGTCGAGCGCGACCTGAATCAGGACGCCCAGCTCCCGCGCGGCCCCCACAGCCGCACGGGAGAGCGCGTCGACCAATCGCTTGCGATCGACAGATTGCACCACATCGGCATAACTCGATACGGAACGCACCTTATTGGTCTGCAATTGCCCGACAAAGTGCCAGATCAATGGCAGATCCGCGCATTCCGCGGCTTTAGGGGCGGCCTCCTGGTCGCGGTTCTCGGCGACGTGCCGTACGCCGAGTTCCGCGAGCAAACGGATATCGCTCGCCGGATAGGTCTTGGTGACCACGATCAGGGTCACCTCTTCGCGCTTGCGACCGGCCTCGGCACAGGCGGCAGAGATACGTTCCTCCACCCGGGCCAGGTTCGCGGCCAGTTCCGCCTTGCGATCCGTCACAGCTCAGCCGCCCAACCAGACATAGCTCGCGAGCCGCCCCGTGGTGCGCTCGCGCCGGTAGGAGAAGTGGTCCGCCGACTCCAGGGTGCAGATGTGAGATTGTCCATCCATCTCGTCCATCCGCACACCCGCGCGCTCCAGTTGGGCCCGCACACCGGCCGCCACATCCACCGCGGGGGTACCCCAGCGGGTCTCGGCCCACGCCTCCGGCACCGTCTCGGCGACATCGGCGCGCATGTCCGCGGGGACCTCGTAGCAGCGGCCGCAGACCGCGGGCCCGGTGCGGGCGACGATCCGGGCGGGCTCGGCGCCCTGTTCGGTCATCGCCTTCACCACCGCGGGCACCACTCCGGCGACCAGTCCCGGCCGCCCGGCGTGGGCCGCGCCGACGACCCCGGCCACCGGATCGGCCAGCAGCACCGGGGTGCAGTCGGCGGTGAGCACGGCCAGGGCGAGCCCCCGACGCCGCGTCACCACCGCGTCCACCGCCGGGATCTCGCCATCCGGCCACGGCCCGTCGACCACCGCGACATCCCGGCCGTGCACCTGGTTCATCCAGACGACCGCCGCCGGGTCCAGGCCCATCGCCTTGGCGGCCAGCTCGCGGTTGGTCCGTACGGCCTCGGGGTCGTCGCCGACCGCCCCGCCGAGGTTGAGCTCGTCATACGGAGCGGCGCTCACCCCGCCCCACCGGTCGGTGAAGGCGAAGTGCGCGCCGCTCGCGTCGTGCTGTTGCGCTATCACGTCTGGTTCACTTCAAAGTCGCCGTCGAGCCATGCCGGACGGCTCACTTCAGGAAGTCCGGGACGTCCAGCTCCTCGGCCTGGCTCTCCGGGTAGGGGCGGGCCGGGGGGACCTGGGGGTGCGGGGTGGGCACCGGGGGCGGCGGCACCTCGGCGACCGGGGCCGGGTCCGCCGGGGCGGGCTCCTCCTCGCGCGGGGTGACGCTGCCGAGCCCGCCGAAGGACGGGCGGCTGCCGCTGTCCTGGCCGGCCGGGCGGCTCGAGGAGCTGCCGGATCCCTCTTCGCGGTTGCCGCCGCTGTAGGAGCCGAGCACCTTGTCGCGGTTCTTCGCGGGCGGCTGACCGCCGTCGAAGCCCGCCGCGATCACGGTGACCCGGACCTCGTCGCCGAGCGCGTCGTCGATCACCGCGCCGAAGATGATGTTGGCTTCGGGGTGGGCGGCCTCGCTCACCAGCTGGGCGGCCTCGTTGATCTCGAACAGACCGAGGTCCGAGCCGCCGGAGATGGAGAGCAGCACGCCCCGGGCGCCGTCGATGGACGCCTCCAGCAGCGGCGAGGAGATCGCCATCTCGGCCGCGGCCACCGCGCGGTCGTCGCCGCGGGCCGAGCCGATGCCCATGAGCGCCGATCCGGCCTCCGACATCACGGACTTGACGTCCGCGAAGTCGAGGTTGATCAGACCCGGGGTGGTGATCAGGTCGGTGATGCCCTGAACACCCGACAGCAGCACCTGGTCGGCCGACTTGAACGCGTCGAGCACGCTCACCTGACGGTCCGAAATGGACAGCAGCCGGTCGTTCGGGATCACGATGAGGGTGTCGACCTCGTCCCGCAGACCCGCGATGCCGTCCTCCGCCTGATTGGCGCGGCGGCGGCCCTCGAAGGTGAACGGGCGGGTGACCACACCGATCGTCAGTGCGCCCAGCGAGCGGGCGATGTTCGCGACCACCGGGGCACCGCCGGTGCCCGTGCCGCCGCCCTCACCCGCCGTCACGAAGACCATGTCGGCCCCCTTGAGGACCTCCTCGATCTCCTCGCGGTGGTCCTCGGCGGCCTTGCGGCCGACCTCGGGGTTGGCGCCGGCTCCCAGGCCCCGGGTGAGCTCGCGGCCGACGTCCAGTTTGACGTCCGCGTCACTCATCAGCAGGGCCTGCGCATCGGTGTTGATCGCGATGAACTCGACGCCCTTGAGCCCGACCTCGATCATCCGGTTGATGGCGTTCACGCCACCGCCGCCGATGCCGACGACCTTGATGACTGCGAGGTAGTTCTGCGGTGCTGCCACGTCGAAGGCCTCTCGCCTCGAGTTACGTGTCGCCACCCCGCCGTTGCCGCGGTGCGCCGACTGATGCCGAATGGGACGGTTCCGATTGCCGACCCCAACCCTAACGCTGAAGTTTAGGGTTACCAGTGCCTCTGTTTCCCGGACTCTTCGGAACAGGACACTAAGTCGACAAGTGGCGAGCGTTCAATGAACACGCCGAACCTCCCGCTTTTCTTTTCACCCTATGTGATCACCCAGCGGGCTAGCCAACCAGGGTGCTGGCCTGCCGCTATCCACGTCAACTGCGAGACACCGCGGGGGCACTCGGCGCTTGGACGTCGAAGTGGTCGGCGTCCGGCCGCGCTTTCATCAGGGCGGTGAGCGCCTTGGCCTTCGCCACGCCGCGCTCTCCGCTCCCCCAGGCGATGGTACGGCCCCCGGTCAGCTCCAGGGTGATCGAATCGTACGAGCGGACCCTGAGGGAACGGGTGTCCTGGCGGACCTTCTCGGGGAGTTGGGTGACCACCCGGACCGCCTCGCGGCGCAGTCTGGTCGGGCCGAAATGGCGCGAACTCGGCGACCGATCCGGCTCCATTTCCAGCAGCGGAACCCCCTTCGGACGCTTGCTCAGGGTGGAGAACCGGACTCCCGTGGCGTCCACTTCGTGGAACTTCCCGTCCTCTTCGACAATGGCTTCGGGCCTGCGTTCCGTCACCACCAGACTGATGGTGTGCGGCCATGACCGGGATACGTCCACTTTCGCAATCCGCTTCAGCCGCTCGCGCACCCGATGTTCGATCGCTCGGGTGTCCACCGCCACCAGCGGGGTGTTCAGGGATACGTCGGCGGCGTCGCGCACCTCCTCGGCGGTGAGGACGGTGGTGCCGGCGACCCGCACCCGCTCGGCCCGCAGCCAGCTCGAGCCGTAGAGCAGCCAGACGGCCCCGGCGCCGAGCAGGATCACCGCCACCGCCGTCACCAGCAGGGTGCGGCGGCCGGGCGGCCGGAGCCGGCGGCGCACCCGGAGGAGGCGTGGGGGCGGGCCGGACGGAGTCGTCCCTCGTGCACCGCGCTCGGCGGTCGACGGTCCGGCCACGCTCCCTGCCTCCTCACGCCTGGCGGCGTGCGCTGATCGCCTCGTACACCATGCCGACCAGCAGCTCGTCGGCGTCCCTGCGGCCGAATTCGGCGGCGCGCCGGGACATCTCGTACAGCCGGTGCGGGTCGCCGAGCACCGGCAGCACATTGCTCTGCACCCACTCGGGGCTCAGCTCGGCGTCGTCGACCAGCAGCCCGCCGCCCGCCTTGACCACCGGCTGGGCGTTGAGCCGCTGCTCGCCGTTGCCGATCGGCAGCGGGACGTAGGCGGCGGGGAGCCCGACGGCGGACAGTTCGGCGACGGTCATCGCGCCCGCGCGGCAGAGCATCATGTCGGCCGCGGCGTACGCGAGGTCCATCCGGTCCACGTACGGTACCGGGATATAGGGCGGCATTCCGGGCATGTTGTCCACATGCGGCAGTTCGTTTTTCGGGCCGACCGCGTGGAGCACCTGGATCCCGGCGCGCTGGAGGAACGGCGCCACCGTCTGGACCACCTCGTTCAGCCGCCGCGCGCCCTGCGAGCCGCCGGAGACCAGCAGCGTCGGCAGGTTCTGGTCGAGCCCGAAGGCCGCGCGGGCCTCGGGGCGGACCGCGGCCCGGTCGAGGGTGGCGATGGAGCGGCGCAGCGGGATGCCCACGTAGCGGGAGTTGCGGAGCTTGCTGTCCGGGGTGGAGACCGCGACGAAGTGGGCGTAGCGGGAGCCGATCTTGTTGGCGAGGCCGGGGCGGGCGTTGGCCTCGTGGACGACGATCGGCACGCCGAGCCGCTTGGCCGCCAGGTAGCCGGGCAGGGCCACATAGCCGCCGAAGCCGACGACGCAGTCGGCCTTGGTGCGCTCCAGGATCTGCTCGGCGGCCTTGATGGTGCCGCGCAGCCGCCCGGGGACGGTGATCAGTTCGGGGGTGGGCTTGCGCGGCAGCGGTACGGCCGGGATGAGCCCGAGCTCATAGCCGCGCTCCGGTACGAGCCGGGTCTCGAGCCCGCGCTCCGTGCCGAGCGCCGTGATCCCCACGGTCGGGTCCTGCCTGCGCAGGGCGTCCGCGAGGGCGAGCGCGGGCTCGATGTGGCCGGCGGTCCCCCCACCGGCGAGTACGACATGCACCGAAATTCACCGCTCTCCGGACGGCCGCCTCTTGACGGGCCGTCTCATCGTCTTCCGTCTCACCCGAGCCAGCTTCTTCCGCAAAGCAGGCTGCCGCATGGCCAGCGCCGCCCGCGCAGCGGGCTCCGCCCGTGCGAAGGCGATCAACAGGCCGACGGCGAACATGGTCGGCAGCAGGGCGGACCCTCCGTAGGAGAACAGCGGGAGCGGAACACCCGCGATCGGCAGCAGACCGAGCACCGCTCCGATGTTGACCACGGCCTGGGCCGTGATCCAGGTGGTCACACCTCCCGCGGCGTACCTCACGAAGGGGTCCTCCGTGCGTCCGGCCACGCGGATACCCGCATAGCCTAGAGCCGCGAAGAGAACGAGAACCGACAGCGTCCCCGCCAGACCGAGTTCCTCCCCGGTAATGGCGAAGATGAAGTCAGTATGCGGTTCGGGTAGTTCGCCCCATTTCTCCATACTTGCCCCGAGTCCCGAGCCGAACCATCCGCCGTTGGCGAGCGCGTAGATTCCGTGCACCGCCTGCCAGCACTGATCGTGCGCACCAGGCTCGGTGGCGCCGATACAGGCGAGCCGGGACATCCGGTTGGCGCTGGTCTTGATGAGCAGCAGGCCGATGACCCCGGCGAAGGCCAGGACGCCCGCGAAGAGCCGGGTGGGGGCGCCGGCCAGCCACAGTAGGCCGAAAAGGATCGCCGTGAGGATGATCGCGGTGCCCATGTCCCCGCCCAGCATGATCAGGCCGAGCAGCATGCCGGTGGCGGGTACCAGCGGGACCAGCAGGTGCTTCCACTGGGCCAGCAGCCGCTTGTCCTGTTTGCGGGCGAGAAGATCGGCGCCCCACAGGACCAGCGCGAGCTTGCCGAACTCACTGGGCTGGAGCAGGAAGGGACCGCCGAAGGAGATCCAGTTCTGGTTGCCGTTGACCGCGATGCCCATGCCCGGGACCTGCACCAGACACATCAGGAAGAGCGAGACCGCGAGCAGCGGATAGGCGAAGGCGCGGTGCAGTTTGATGGGCATCCGCACGGCGAGCAGCATCAGCGCGCCGCCGAGCGCGGCGGCGAAGAGCTGTTTGCGGAAGAAGTACGACGGTGCGAGGCCGGACTGCAGCGCCTTGATCTGGGAGGCGGAGTAGACCATGACCAGCCCGAGCACCAGGATCAGCAGCGAGCCGCCGAGCAGCAGGTAGTACGCGGTCAGCGGCCGGTCCCAGGCCCGCCGGACGCGCTGCTGCAGCCCGCGCAGGGCTTCAGGGACATTCACCCTCGGCGGGCGGCGCGGAGGCCGGGAGGCGCCCACCGAGCCGCGCGGGCGGGCCGGTGACGCCGCCCGGCCCTTGCCCCGTACGGCCTCCCGCAGCCGCGGGGCGCCGCCCGAGCGCGGGGCCGGGCGGCCGGTGCCGGGGCGGGCCGTCCGGGAGCGCGGGGCGGCGGGCTGGTCAGGCGTCATGTCGTATCCCCTCCGGTTTCCCCGCGCGGGCGGTCCTCGCGGGCGACCGGCGGGCTACTGTTCGTCCGGGACCCGGCCGGAGGCCAGGTCATGGACCGCCGCGGCGAAGGCGTCGCCCCGCTTGTTGTAGTTGGTGAACATGTCCATCGAGGCACAGGCCGGGGCCATCAGGACGGTATCGCCCGGCCGGGCGAGCCGCGCCGCTTCGCGCACAGCCGCCGCCATCGCCCCAGTGTCGGTCCGGTCGAGGTCCACGACCGGGACATCTGCTGCGTGTCGCGCGAGCGCTTCGCGGATCAGGGCGCGGTCGGCGCCGATCAGCACCACGCCGCGCAGCCGCTTGGCCGCCGTGAGGACGAGCTCGTCGAAGGTGGCCCCCTTGGCGAGGCCGCCCGCGATCCACACGATGTGCTCATAGGCGCCCAACGACGCCTCCGCGGCATGGGTGTTGGTCGCCTTGGAGTCGTCGACGTAGGCCACGCCGCCGACGTCCGCCACGTGCTCCACCCGGTGCGGATCCGGCCGGAAGGCGCGCAGGCCGTCCCGTACGGCCGTCGGTGGGACGCCGTAGGCGCGGGCCAGGGCGGCCGCCGCGAGGGCGTTGGCGATGTTGTGCGGGGCCGGCGGGTTCACGTCGGAGACCTCGGCGAGCTCCTGCGCCTGCTTCTGGCGGTTCGCCACGAAGGCCCGGTCGACGAGGATGTCCTCCACGACACCGAGCTGGGAGGGGCCGGGGGTGCCGAGGGTGAAGCCGATCGCCCGGCAGCCCTCCTCGACGTCGGCCGCGCGCACCAGGTCCTCGGTGGCGGGGTCGGCCACGTTGTAGACGCAGGCCACCTGGTTGCCCTCGTAGATCCGGCCCTTGTCGGCCGCGTAGGCCGCCATGGAGCCGTGCCAGTCGAGGTGGTCGGGGGCGAGGTTGAGCACCGCACCGGAGTGGGCGCGCAGCGAGGGCGCCCAGTGCAGCTGGTAGCTGGAGAGCTCGACGGCCAGTACGTCGTACGGCTCGTCGCCCAGCACGATGTCCAGGAGCGAGACGCCGATGTTGCCGACGGCGGCGGTGCGCAGCCCGGCCGCCTCCAGGATGGCCGCCAGCATCCTTACGGTGGTCGTCTTGCCGTTGGTGCCGGTGACCGCGAGCCAGGGCGGAGCGTCCCGCCCGCGCAGCCGCCACGCCAGCTCCACATCGCCCCAGATGGGCACGCCCGCCTCGGCGGCGGCCAGGAAGAGCGGGCTGGTGGGCTTCCAGCCGGGGGTGGTCACGATCAGCTCGGTGCCGTCGGGAAGAGTCTCCCCGTCGCCGAGGCGGACCGTGATGCCCAGCGGCTCCAGCTCGGCCGCCTGGGTGCGCTGCGGTTCGCCGTCGCTGCCGTTGACCACGGTCACCGAGGCCCCGAGGCCCCGCAGCGCACGCGCTGCGGGGACCCCGGAGACGCCGAGTCCGGCGACGGTGACCTGCCGTCCGGCGAGGTCGGACACGTCGAGGGAGGCGGCGCCCGACGTCACGAGGCTCGCCACCCCGCGTAGAAGATGCCGAGGCCGACGATCACGCACATGCCCTGGATGATCCAGAACCGGACCACCACAAGGACTTCGCTCCACCCCTTGAGTTCGAAGTGGTGCTGGAGCGGTGCCATCCGGAAGACCCGGCGCCCGGTCGTCCGGAAGGAGCCGACCTGGATGACCACGGACATGGTGATCAGGACGAACAGACCGCCGAGGAGGGCCAGCAGCAGCTCCGTACGGGAGCAGATGGCGAGGCCGGCGAGCGCGCCGCCGAGGGCGAGCGAACCGGTGTCACCCATGAAGATCTTGGCGGGTGAGGTGTTCCACCACAGGAAGCCGAAGCACGCGCCCATCAGGGCGGAGGCGACGACGGCCAGATCGAGCGGGTCCCTGACCTCGAAACAGGACGCCGGGTTGGTGAGGGTCTGCGCGTTGGCGCAGGACTCCTGGTACTGCCAGACGCCGATGAAGGTGTAGGCGCCGAAGACCATCACGGAGGCACCGGTGGCCAGACCGTCCAGACCGTCGGTGAGGTTCACGCCGTTCGACATCGCCAGGATCATGAACAGCGCCCAGATCGCGAAGATCACCGGGCCGAAGGACCAGCCGAAGTCCTGGACGAAGGAGAGCCGGTCGGAGGCGGGGGTCTGCTGGCGCGCGTCGGCGAAGTTCAGTGCGAGGATCGCGAAGGCGATACCGACGATCAGCTGACCGGCCATCTTGGCCTTGGCCCGCAGGCCCAGGCTGCGCTGCTTGACGATCTTGATGTAGTCGTCGAGGAAGCCGACCAGGCCCATGCCCGCGAACAGGAAGAGCACCAGCACGCCCGAGAAGGTCGGCTGGCTGCCCGTGATCACCTTCGTCAGGGCGTAGGCGATCAGCGTGGCCAGGATGAAGGAGATACCGCCCATCGTGGGCGTGCCCTTCTTGCTGCCGTGCGTCCGCGGACCGTCGTCCCGGATGTACTGGCCATAGCCCTTGCGGGCCAGCAGCTTGATCAGCAGCGGCGTACCGATCAGGGTCAGGAAGAGCCCGATGGCTCCCGAGAAGAGGATCTGCCTCATGCCCATCGGCCGGCGACCTCACCCTCACCGTCGAGCAACTCCTGAGCGAGCCGCTCCAGGCCGACCGACCTGGATGCCTTCACCAACACGACGTCCCCCGGTCGCAGCTCGCTGCGCAGCAGATCGACCGCTGCCCGCACGTCGGACACGTGCACCGACTCCTCACCCCACGAACCCTCGTTCTTGGCGCCCATGTCCAGCCAGGCGGCCTCCTGGCCGCCGACCGCCACGAGCTTGCTGACGTTGAGCCGGACGGCCAGCCGCCCGACCGCGTCGTGCTCGGCCAGTGACTCCTCGCCCAGCTCGGCCATCGGGCCGAGCACCGCCCACGTGCGACGCCCCGGTGTGGCAGCGCCCATGGCGACCAGCGCGCGCAGCGCTGCTCGCATGGACTCGGGGTTCGCGTTGTAGGCGTCGTTGACGACCGTCACGCCGTCCGAGCGCTCGGTGACCTCCATCCGCCAGCGGGAGAGCTGCCCCGCCTCGGAGAGCGCCACGGCGATCTCGTCGACGGACATGCCCAACTCATGGGCGACGGCGGCCGCGGCGAGCGCGTTCGACACGTGGTGCTCACCGTACAGGCGCATGGTCACTTCGCTGCACCCGGTAGGGGTGTGAAGCGTGAAGGCGGGGCGGCCGCCGTCGGCGAGCCGGACATTCCCGGCACGCACATCGGCGTCCTCGGCCTCGCCGAACAGGACGGTACGGGCCTTGGTGCGCGACGCCATGGCGCGCACGAAGGGGTCGTCGGCGTTGAGCACCGCCACCCCGCCCTCCACGGCGGACGGCAGGGACTCCACGAGCTCGCCCTTGGCCTCGGCGATCTGCTCCCGGCCGCCGAACTCCCCGATATGGGCGGTGCCGACGTTGAGCACGAGTCCGATACGGGGCGGGGTGAGCTCCGTCAGATACCGGATGTGGCCCTTACCGCGGGCACCCATCTCCAGCACCAGGTGCCGGGTGGCCTCGTCGGCGCTCATCGCGGTGAGCGGCAGGCCGATCTCGTTGTTGAGCGAGCCCGGCGTCCATACGGTGGGGCCGCGGCGCTGGAGCAGCTGGGCGATGAGGTCCTTGGTGCTGGTCTTGCCCGCGGAGCCGGTGAGGGCGACCACGGTGGTGCCCAGCCGCTCCACGACGGCGCGCGCGAGCGCTCCCATGGCGGCGATGACGTCGGGGACGACGATCGCCGGTACGGGGGCGTCCGGGGTGCCGACGGGGCGGGCGGCCAGGACCGCCGCGGCGCCCGCCTCGACCGCGGTCCGTGCGAAGTCGTGGCCGTCCACGCGCTCCCCGGGGAGCGCGGCGAAGAGGCTGCCGGGCCGCACCTCACGGGAGTCGATCACGACGGGGCCCGTGACCTTCAGGTCCGGGTCCGGTATGTCGTGCGGCTGTCCACCGACTAGGCCGGCGATCTCGGTGAGGGACAGTGCGATCACTGATCACCTCCGGCCGTGCGGGAGAGCTGCCTGGAGGGGGCTGGTGCGCGCATGGCGGTCTGTCATCCCTGGTCGTCTAGGTGTTTGTCCCGGTGCTGTGGGCTCGCCTCGGGGCGCGTGGCATCGCGCCTGTGGGCTCGCTCACTGAGCTCGATGGCTTCGCGGAGTACCTGGCGGTCGTCGAAGGCCCGGACCACGCCCGCGATGTCCTGGCCCAGCTCGTGTCCCTTGCCCGCCACGATGACGGTGTCACCCGGCTCGGCGCGGGCGACGGCGGCCGCGATCGCGTTGGCCCGGTCCTCCTCGACCAGCACATCACCGCGCTCGTGGGCGGGCACCTCGGCGGCGCCCGCGAGCATGGCGGCGAGGATCGCGAGCGGGTCCTCGGAGCGGGGGTTGTCGGAGGTGAGGACGGCCGTGTCGGCGTACCGGGCCACCGCGGCGCCCATGGGGCCGCGCTTGAGCCGGTCGCGGTCCCCGCCGCAGCCGAGGACGGCGTGCAGCTTGCCGTCGGTCACCTTACGGAGGGCACGCAGCACCGACTCCACGGCGTCGGTCTTGTGGGCGTAGTCGACGACCGCGAGGTAGGGCTGGCCCACGTCGACCCGCTCCAGCCGCCCCGGTACGCCGGGGACGGCGGCGACGCCGTCGGCGGCCGTCTGCGGGTCGATCCCGGCGACGGCGAGCGCGACGACGGCGGCGAGCGCGTTGGCCACGTTGAAGGGGCCGGGGAGGGGCGCGGCGGCCCGTACGGACTCACCGTTCGGGCCGACGGCGGTGAAGGTCGAGCCGAGCGGGCCCACCTCGACGTCCGCGGCGCGCCAGTGGGCGTCGGGGTGGCCCTCGGCGGAGAAGGTGGTGACGGGCACCTCGGACTGCTCGATCAGGCGGCGGCCGTACTCGTCGTCGTAGTTGATCACTCCGAGGCGGCTGCGGGCCTTGGTGAACAGCTGGGCCTTGGCCTGGAAGTAGTCCTCCATGCCGGAGTGGAACTCCATGTGCTCCGGGCTGAGGTTGTTGAAGACCGCCACGTCGAAGACGCAGCCGTCGACGCGGCCGAGGACCAGGGCGTGGCTGGAGACCTCCATGACGACCGAGCGGACGTCGCGCTCCCGCATCACCGCGAACAGCGCCTGGAGGTCGGTGGCCTCGGGGGTGGTGCGCTCGGACTTGATGCGCTCGTCGCCGATCCGCGTCTCCACGGTGCCGATGAGCCCCGTAAGGCCGCCGTCGTGCTTCGCGGCGGCCTTGAGGCCGCCCTCGATGAGATACGCGGTCGTGGTCTTGCCGGAGGTACCGGTGATGCCGATCTGGAGCAGGTCGTGACCCGGCTCGCCGTAGATCGTGGCGGCCAGCGCGCCCATCCGGCCGCGCGGGTCGTCCACCGCGAGGACCGGCAGGCCGGTGGCGGCGGCGCGCTCGGCACCGGCCGGGTCGGTCAGCACCGCGACCGCGCCGAGGTCGGCGGCCTGGGCGGCGAAGTCCGCGCCGTGGAGGCGGGCACCGGCCAGCGCGGCGTACACATCGCCGGGGCGTACGGCCCGCGAGTCATGGGTGATCCCGGTGACCGCGGCCCGTTCCGAGGCTTCGGGGGCTTCGACGCCCAGCTGATCCGCCAGCTCCGCCAGCGGGGTCGGGCGGACCTGGAGAGGACGGGGCGCTCCCGGGTATTCCACAGAAACGTCCTTCTGAGGGGTTTGGGACTGATCAGCGTGGGGCACGGCGGTGAGCGTACCCGGGACACCCGCTCCCCCGCGAAATGAGGCGGCGGTGCGGGGCCGTACCGGACCGTGGTTCCCGGGGTCCGGCGTGATCGTCATCACTGCTGGGTCCGCTCACTGGCCCGGGTTGTAGCTCACCGGGAGCCGTTTGGGCTGCTTCCCGGACGGCGGGACCCGCAAGGCCTTGAGGCCGAACTCCATGACCTTCTTGTAGACCGGTCCGCAGACCTGACCGCCGAAATAGCTGCCCTTGGTCGGGTTCTGAACGGCACAGTAGACGGTCAGCCGAGGTTTGTCGGCCGGGGCGAAGCCGGCGAAGGACGCGGTGTAGCCGCGGTAGCGGCCGGTCTTGGGGTCCACCCGGTTGGAGGTGCCGGTCTTGCCCGCGACAAGATAGCCCGGGATCTTCGCCTTGGTGCCGGTGCCCTGCTGGTCGTCGACGACCGACTCGAGCATCTCGGCGAGCGTCTTCGCGGTCTCCTTACTGACGACACGGGTCTTCTTGGGGGCGGGCGCGGCGGTGAAGTCGCCGCCGGGCCCCCGGGCGCCGCGGACGAGGGTGGGCGCGATGCGCTCGCCCCCGTTGGCGATGGTGGAGTACACCGAGGCCGCCTGGACGGAGTTGAGCGACAGCCCCTGGCCGAAGGGGATGGTGTACTGCTGCGAGGCGCTCCAGTCCTGCGGCTTGGCCAGGATGCCCGGGGTCTCGCCGGGGAAGCCGAGCCCGGTGGGCCGGCCGATCCCGAACTTGCGCAGGTAGGAGTAGAGGATCTGGTTCCGCTGCCGCTTGGTCTTGCCCAGCTGCTCGGTGGCGAGGATCGTGCCGATGTTGCTGGACTTGGCGAGCACGCCGTTGAGCGTGAGGTACCAGGTCGGATGGTCGATGTCGTCGGCGAAGGCCCGGTCCGCGCGCGGCAGCCGGTTGGGGACCACCACATGGGTGTCCCAGCGCGCCACGCCCTCCTGGAGGACGGCGGCCATGGACATCAGCTTGCTGACGCTGCCGGGCTCGTAGGCGTCGGAGACCGCGGCGTTGCCCAGGGCGTCGGCGTCCGTGGTGGTGATGTCGTTGGGGTCGAAGCCGGGGGCGTTGGCCAGGGCCAGGAGCTGTCCGGTGCGGGTGTCCTGGACGACGACGTAGCCACGGTCGGCCCCGGACTTGCGCACCTGGTCGGCGATGGCGCTCTGGGCGGCCCACTGGATGTCCCGGTCGATGGTCAGCTCGTAGTCGCTGCCGGGGACCGCGGGCTGCTCCTTGACGTCGCCGGTGGGCACCTGGTGGCCGCCGGACTGGGCGTAGACGCGCTTGCCGTCCTTGCCCGCGAGCTTCTTGTCGAGCTGCTGCTCAAGCCCGGCGGTGCCGCGTCCGTCGGCGTCCACGAATCCCAGGATGCCGGCGGCGAGGTCCCCGTTCGGATAGACCCGCTTGCTGTGCGCCTCGCGGTTGACCCCGGCCAGGACATTGGTGCCCTTGCCCTTGGCCGCCGCGTCGTCCAGGGCGCTCTTCAGGTCCTTGATCTGGTTCCAGACCTGCGGGGACTGCTGCCGGGCGAGCACGACGTACTGCGACCTGGGGTTGTCCGTGAGCTTCTGCTCCAGGTCCGCCTGGTCCTTGCCGAGGATCGGCGCCAGCAGGGCCGCGGCCTGGCGGGGCGCGTCACGGGTCTTGGATGTCTTGGGCGTGAGGAGGTCAGGAGCCGCGGTGATGTCGTAGGCGTCCACCGTGGTGGCCAGGTCGACGCCGTTGCGGTCGGTGATGGAGCCGCGCTCGGCGGACAGCTTCACCGGGATGTAGCGGTTGACGTTGGCCTTGGCCGCGTAGGCGCTGGCGTCGACGGCCTGCACCTGGAGCAGCCGTACGACGAAGACCAGCATGACGAGGGTGAGGCCGAGGCTGATCAGCCGCAGCCGGGGGCGCGGGCTGCCCAGCCGCAGCTGCTGGGGAGCGCCGGGGCGGGGTCGCGGGGCCGGACGGCCGGAAGATTTTCCGGCACGGTCGCCGGGGCGCCGCGCCGGGTCCTGGCGCGGGCGGCGGTCGCCGCGGGGACCGGCCGGGCCGGGCACCCTGCGGCGGCGGGGGTCCTGGGGCGCGCTCACGCGACGACCGCCCTCGGACCGGTGGCCGTCCACGGCTCGGTGGTCGCCTTCGGCGCGACGACCGCCCGCGGGCCGGTGGCCGTCCACCGCGCGCGGGCGGTCGTCCGCGCGGGCGGGGTGGGCTGGGCGCAGGCTGGGGATCGCGTCACCGTGTCACCTACTGAGGGGCCGGGGTGGAGTTCGCGGAGGCAGAGGTGGGTGCGGAGGCGGAGTGGCCGGCGGGCAGCCCCCACGGGGCCACCGAGGCCGTGGCGGACGGCGGCGTCGGCGGCGCGAGGGCGGACGGCGTGGGCGACGCCTCGGACAGGACGGGCGACGCCCCGGACGGCGTGGTGTCGAGCGAGGGCGGCAGCACCCGGCCACGGCCGCCGAGCACCGAGGGCTGCCCCGTGGCGGGCGCGGGCACCCCGCTGACCGAGCCGTCCGGGTTGAGGAAGGCGGGGTTGCCGCCGGGCACCATCCCCAGCTCCCGGGCGCGCCGCTCCAGCTCACCGGGCGCGGAGAGCTTGTCCACGTCCTGCTGGAGGGCCTGGCGCTCGTCGGTGAGCTCCTTGGTCTGCTTCTCCAGCCTGCTGAGCTCGAACGACCCCTGGTTGAGGGAGGAGTTCAGCAGCAGCAGCGCGATCAGGCCGGAGCCGAGCAGGACCACGACGAGCAGCACGAAGGGCGTACGCCTGGCCGTGGTGGCGCCCGGCGCCGGCCGTCCTTTCGGGCCCGTCCCCCGCGCACTCATGGAGCGACCTCTTCCCGGATCCGCTCCGCCCCCCGGAACCGGGCCGGGGCGGCCCGGCGGTTCTCGGCGATCTCCTCCTCGGTGGGCAGCTCCGCGCCGCGGGTGAGCAGCTTCAGCCGGGGCTGGTACTGCTCGGGGATGACCGGCAGCCCCGGGGGCGCCGTATGGCTGGCACCGGCCGCGAGCACCTGCTTGACCAGGCGGTCCTCCAGCGAGTGATACGACAGCACGGCGATCCGGCCGCCGACCGCGAGCGCCCTTACGGCCGCCGGGATGGCTCGCTCCAGGACCGCGAGCTCGCCGTTGACCTCGATCCGCAGCGCCTGGAAGGTGCGCTTGGCCGGGTTGCCACCGGTGCGCTTGGCCGCCTGCGGCAGCGCCTCGCGGATCAGCTCGACGAGCCGGGCACTGGTGGTGAACGGCTCCTTGGCGCGCTCGCGCACCACCGCGTCCACGATCTTCTTGGCGAACTTCTCCTCGCCGTACGTCCGCAGGATGCGCACCAGGTCGCCCGGCGGATAGGTGTTGAGCACCTCCGCCGCGCTGACTCCGGTGGTCTGGTCCATCCGCATGTCCAGCGGGGCGTCCTGGGCGTAGGCGAAGCCGCGCTCGGCCTCGTCCAGCTGCATGGACGACACACCGAGGTCGAAGAGGATCCCCTGGACGCGCGGGACGCCGAGCCGGTCGAGGACCTCGGGCAGCTCGTCGTAGACCGCGTGGACCAGCGTCGCCCGATCGCCGTAAGGGGCCAGCCGCTCCCCGGCGAGCCGCAGCGCGGACGGGTCGCGGTCGAGGGCGATGAGCCGGGCCTCGGGGAAGTCGCGCAGCAGCGCCTCGCTGTGGCCGCCGAGACCCAGGGTGCAGTCGACCACGACCGCGCCGGGCTGGGCGAGAGCGGGGGCCAGCATGTCCAGACAGCGCTGGAGCATGACGGGAACGTGGAGAGCGTTGCTGCTCATTGCGCTGCTCGTGCGCCCTTCTGAGGATCGGGCGAGGATGATACGCACCGCCGGGTCCCCGCCCGCTCTGAAGGGGAAGTGGCCTACTGGCGCCGGGGAAGTGACGTCAGGCGGCCGGAGCGGGAGGAGGCCGAGGGGTACGTACGCACCGCGCTCACGCGAAATTCCGGGATCCGAGGGGAGCGTCACGCCTCCCACTTCGCGCCACTTTAGTCCACTCGTCCCTTCGGTCAACCAACCGGCCTGCGCGTCCCGCCCCGGGGGTGGTACCCCCTCCCCGGAGCACCGGACGGCGGGGCGCGAGGGGGTGTGGATTGCCTCACATCACCCCTTCGGCCCACCCCGTTGCCCTCGTTTGCCCTACCTAAAGAAAAGACAAAATCCCCTGGTGAAAGGTAGCGTCGTCATCATGTCGATATCAGCGCCGCAGCCGAACCCGTCCACCGACCGCGACGCCCGCACGGGAAACACGGTCACCGACAGCCTCGTGGAGGCCAACCGCAAATACGCCGAGAAGTTCACCGACCCGGGGATGGATGCGCGGCCGGTCCGGCGCGTCGCCATCGTCGCGTGCATGGACGCCCGTCTGGACCTGCACGAGGCGCTCGGCCTGGAGCTGGGCGACTGCCACACCATCCGCAACGCGGGCGGTGTGGTCACCGACGACATCATCCGTTCCCTGACCATCAGCCAGCGGGCCCTCGGAACCCGCAGCGTCGTGCTCATCCACCACACCGGCTGCGGTCTGCTGAACCTCACCGAGGACTTCCGGCACGAGCTGGAGGAGGAGGTGGGACAGCGGCCGTCGTGGGCGGTCGAGGCGTTCAAGGACCTCGACGCCGACGTCCGCCAGTCGATGCAGCGGGTGCGCACCTCGCCGTTCCTGCTGCACACCGACGACGTCCGCGGCTTCGTCTTCGACGTGACGACGGGTCTGCTGCGGGAGGTCACGCCTCGGACGTGAGAGAGGTGCTGGAGATACGGAAGGGATTCAGCACTCGAACTCGTACAAGCGTGACAAATAACCCCGGGTTATCCACAGCCGAGTGACGCGAGGCCGCGGAGACCGCAAGAATGCATAGGTGACATCGTCCCCCGCAACCACGCGGGGGACCGATGTCAGCGTTTGCGGTGGGCCGGTCCGTTCCGAGGGCAACGGCCCTGAGAACGGGCCGAGGAGGGCCGGGTGACGACCTATGACGAGCGAGCGAGCCTCAGCGATCTGACCACCACAGCGGATCGGATCCGCAGGTCGGTGGAGGGTGTGATCGAGGGCAAGCCCGAGGTCGTACGGCTTTCGCTGACCGTGCTGCTCGGCGAGGGGCATCTGCTGATCGAGGACGTCCCGGGCGTGGGCAAGACGATGCTGGCCAAGGCGCTCGCCCGGTCCATCGACTGCTCCGTGCGGCGGATCCAGTTCACCCCGGACCTGCTGCCGTCCGACATCACCGGCGTGAGCATCTTCGACCAGCAGCGCAAGGAGTTCGAGTTCAAGCCGGGCGCCATCTTCGCCCAGATCGTGATCGGCGACGAGATCAACCGCGCCTCGCCCAAGACCCAGTCCGCGCTGCTGGAGTCGATGGAGGAGCGCCAGGTCACCATCGACGGGGAGAGCTATGAGCTGCCCAACCCCTTCATGGTGGTGGCCACGCAGAACCCGGTCGAGATGGAGGGCACCTACCCGCTGCCCGAGGCGCAGCGCGACCGCTTCATGGCCCGTGTCTCCATCGGCTACCCCAGCCCGCAGGCCGAGCTCCAGATGCTGGACGTCCACGGCGGGGTCTCCCCGCTGGACGACATGCAGCCCGTCGCGCACGCCCACGAGATCGTCAAGCTGATCGAGGCGGTGCGCTCGGTGCACGTCGCCGAGGCCGTCCGGCGTTACGCGGTGGACCTGGTGGCCGCCACCCGCAACCACCCCGATCTGCGGCTGGGCGCCTCGCCGCGCGCCACGCTGCATCTGCTGCGGGCCGCCAAGGCGTCGGCCGCGCTGGCCGGGCGGGAGTTCGCGCTGCCGGACGATGTGCAGTCCCTCGCCGTCGCGGTGCTGGCCCACCGGCTGCTGCCCACCGCGCAGGCCCAGCTGAACCGCCGCACCTCCGAGCAGGTCGTCGCGGACATCGTGCAGCGCACCCCGGTGCCCACCTCCGCCCAGCGCGGCGCGGGCGGGATGCCTCCCATGCCGCCCATGCCCCCGGCCGACTTCGGCCGGCAGCAGCCGGGCGCGCGGAGGCTGTGATGGCCGCAGGGGGAACGGACATGGGCCCCGAGGGGCCCGGCGCCGGTGGGCAGTCGGGCGGGCTGCGGACCGCCCTCGCCGGTCTGACCACCCGCGGCCGTTCCTTCCTGGCCGCCGGGGTGGCCGCCGCGGTGTGCAGCTATGTCCTGGGCCAGGCTGATCTGCTGCGGGTCGGGCTGCTGCTGGCCGCGCTGCCGCTGGTCTGCGTGGCCGTGGTCTACCGCACCCGGTACCGGGTGGCGGGCAGCCGGCGGCTCGCGCCCGCGCGGGTGCCCGCGGGCTCCGAGGCCCGGGTGCACCTGCGGATGGACAATGTCTCGCGGCTGCCCACCGGGCTGCTGATGCTCCAGGACCGGGTGCCCTATGTGCTGGGGCCGCGCCCGAGGTTCGTACTGGACCGGGTGGAGCCGGGCGGCCGCCGCGAGGTGTCCTACCGGGTCCGCTCGGATCTGCGCGGCCGCTATCCGCTGGGCCCGCTCCAGCTGCGGCTGAGCGATCCGTTCGGGATGTGCGAGCTCACCCGCGCCTTCAGCGCCTACGACACGCTCACGGTGGTGCCCCGGGTCGAGCCGCTGCCCCCGGTGCGCCTGACCGGCGAGGCCGCGGGGTACGGGGACGGGCGGCACCGCTCGCTGGCGCTGGCCGGTGAGGACGATGTCATCCCGCGCGGCTACCGCATAGGCGACGATCTGCGCCGGGTGCACTGGCGCTCCACCGCGCGCTACGGGGAGCTCATGGTCCGCCGGGAGGAACAGCCGCAGCGGGCCCACTGCACGGTGCTGCTGGACACCCGGCGCACCGCCCACTACGGCTCGGGGCCGGACTCGGCCTTCGAATGGGCGGTCTCCGGGGCGGCCTCGGCCGCGGTCCACCTGCTGGAGCGGGGCTATGCGGTCCGGCTGCTGACCGACACCGGAAGCTCGGTGCCGGGCCCGGACGGCGGAGGCGGCTTCACCGGCTCCACCCATGACTCGGCGGAGACGGCCGGGCTGATGCTGGACACCCTCGCCGTGGTGGACCACTCCGACGGCGGAGGGCTGTCGCCCGCCTATGAGGTGCTGCGCGGCGGCGGGGAAGGGCTGCTGGTGGCCTTCTTGGGCGATCTGGACGAGGAGCAGGCGGCGATGGCCGCCCGGATGCGGCACCGCACCACGGCCGCGGTGGCCTTTGTGCTGGACGGCGCCGCCTGGTCGCGCGGGGCGGAGTCCGGGGGCACGCAGGAGCTGGAGGACCGGCTGCGGCGGCTGCGCGAGGCGGGCTGGACGGCGCTGCCGGTCGGTCCTGGGGCCTCGCTGGCGCAGCTGTGGCGGCAGGCCGACGCCCAGGGCGCCACCCGGGCGGACGCCGGAAGCCGCGCGGTCGGCGGCATGACAGGGAGCTGGACATGAGTGGAAGCGTTCGGCTCGCGATATGTGCGGCGCTGGCCACGGTGGCGGCGGCCTGCGCGCTGCTGCCGCTGGTGGATCCGGCGAGCTGGCTGTTGCAGGCCGTCCTGTTGCTGACGGTCCAGAGCGTCACGGGCGTGGCGGTCCGCCGGGTGCCGCTGGCCCGCCCGCTTACCGTGGCCGCGCAAGGCGTGGTGACGCTGCTGCTGCTCACCCTGGTCTTCGCGCACGACCAGGCGCTGGGCGGGCTGCTGCCGAGCCCGCAGGCGCTCCACGAGTTCGCGCTGCTGCTGCGCGACGGCGCCGACGACGTGGGGCAGTACGCGATCCCCGCGCCGCTCACCGACGGCATCCGGCTGATGCTGGTGGGCGGGGTGCTGGTGATCGGCCTGGTGGTCGACGCGCTCGCGGTGACGTATCGCAGCGCGGCCCCCGCCGGGCTTCCGCTGCTCGCGCTGTACTCGGTTGCGGCCGGCCTGTCCGACGACGGGAGCGACTGGCTGTGGTTCCTGCTGGCGGCGGCCGGCTATCTGCTGCTGCTCCTGGCCGAGGGCCGGGACCGGCTGTCCCAGTGGGGCCGGGTCTTCAGCGGCGGCGCCCCGCATCCGGCGGGCATGCCGCCGTCGGGCCTGGCCGGGGCCGGGGGCAGCCCGGCGCTCGCCCCGGTGCGCACCGGCCGCAGGATCGGCGTGCTGGCGCTCGGCATCGCGCTCGCGGTGCCCGCGGCGCTGCCGTCCCTGGACGGCGGGCTGCTGGACCGGCAGGGCGGCAGCGGCGGGTCGGGCAGCGGCGGCGGCACGATCTCGGCGGTCAATCCGCTGGTGTCGCTCCAGGACAGCCTGAACCAGCCGGAGAACAAGGAGGTGCTGCGCTATCGCACCTCCTCGCAGACCACCCAGGACCTCTATCTGCGGATCGTGGCGCTGGACCGGTTCGACGGCACCTCCTGGAAGTCGTCCGAGCGGCATGTCACCGATGTGCCCAGCCAGCTTCCCTCGCCTGCCGGGCTCGGCCCCGCGGTCCGGGTCTCCTCGATCGACACCTCGATCTCGGCCGCCGACTGGTACGCGCAGAACTGGCTGCCCCTCCCCTACCCCGCGTCCAGGGTCGAGATCGACGGCCGCTGGCGCTATGAGCCGGAGGGCCGCACGCTGGTCGGCGACCGCGGCCAGACCACCCGGGGCGCGCGCTACCGGGTCACCAGCCTGCTGGTGGAGCCGACGGCCGAGCAGCTGGCGGCCGCCCCGGCGCCCCCCTCGCGGCTGCGGAACGAGTACACCGAGGTGCCGGACTCGCTGCCGTCCGTGGTGGCCCGTACGGCCCGGGAGGTGACCGCCGGCGCGACGAACGCGTACGAGAAGGCGGTCAAGCTCCAGGACTGGTTCGCGGTGAACGGAGGATTCCGTTACGACACCCAGGTGCAGTCCGGCAGCGGCTCGGCCGCCATCGTCCGGTTCCTGAAGCAGAAGGAGGGCTTCTGCGTCCACTTCTCCTTCTCGATGGCGGCGATGGCCCGGACGCTGGGCATTCCGGCGCGGGTCGCGGTCGGGTTCACCCCCGGCACCGCCCAGGCGGACGGTTCGGTGTCGGTGGGTCTGAAGGACGCGCACGCCTGGCCGGAGCTGTACTTCGAGGGCGTGGGGTGGACCCGTTTCGAGCCCACCCCGAGCCGTGGCACCCAGCCCGACTACACGATGGAGCAGACGCCTTCGGACACCCCGACCGACGAGCCGACGACCGAGCCCACCGAGACCTCCGAGCCGACGGCGGCGCCGACCGCGTCCGACAGCTGCTCCCCGGACATGAAGAAGCTGGGCACCTGTGACGGCGCCGCGGCCCAGCAGCCGGGCAACGGCGCCTCGGGCGGGGGCTGGTCGGCGACCAAGGTCACCAGCTGGAGCTCGCTGGCGTTGCTGCTGGTCGTGGTGCCCCTGCTGCCCATGCTGTGGCGGCGGCGGATACGGACCCGCAGACTGGACGGCTCGGGCGGGCGCACCGAGCAGGACGCCGCCGACCGGGTGCTCGCCGCATGGCGTGAACTCACCGATTCTGCCTGGGACTTCGGCGTGCTGCCGGACGACTCGCTGACCTCGCGCAGGGCGGTGGCCCGCATGGTGCGGATCGCCGGGCTCGACGCCGAGCCGGCCCGGGCGGCGCAGCGGGTGGCCGAGGCCGTCGAGCAGGTGCTGTACGCACCGCATCCGCGCCCGGTCACGGGCGTCGCGGACGACGTCCGGCTGGTGCTGGCCGGATTCCGGGCCAAGGCGGGGCGGCGGGAGCGGTTGCGGGCACTGCTGGCCCCTCGGTCCGCGGCCCAGGTGATGTGGGCGGCCGGACAGCGCTGGTCCGCGCTGGTCGAGCGGTGGGGAGCGCCCCGCTGGGCCCGCTGGGCCTCCCAGCTGCGGACCCCGCGCGGCCAGCAGGAGAACTGATCCCCGGGCGGCCCTGAGCGCCCACGGCTGAGCCCCCGCGGCGTGCGCGGGGGCTCAGCCGTGGGCGGAAGGCGCTACGGCAGGCTCGGCCGCGGGCGGAAAGCTGCGGCACGGCGGAAGGGCTACGGCGCGGCCGAAGGGCCACAGCGCGGAAGCGCGCTGCTGCGGAAGCGCACCGCACGGTTGAGGGGCGGTCGCCAGTCGGCGACCGCCCCTCAACCGCTCATCCGTGAATTCTCAATGACCCTGCTCATCACGGCGCCGCTGCCACCGCTCCTCGATGCGTGTCATCATCGAGCGGCGCTGACGGCCCTGACGGCGGGGAGCCGCCCCGCCGCCACGCTGTGCCTCGCCGGGTTTGGGAGCCTTACGCCAACCGGTCACCGCGAGCACCGCGCATCCCAGCATGATCAGGAAGCCCACCACGCTGATCCAGATCTGGGGAACGATCACCCCGACCATGAGGAGTGCGATGCCCACCAGAAAACCCGCGACCGCCTGGTAGACCCGTCGCCGGGTGTACGTTCGCAGGCCGCTTCCCTCAAGCGCTGTCGCGAACTTGGGATCTTCGGCGTACAGCGCTCGCTCCATTTGCTCGAGCATGCGCTGCTCGTGCTCCGAGAGCGGCACGGAGTCCTCCTACTCGTCGGTCGCGGGGGGCGACCGGGTGCGACCCTTTCAGGATAGGCAGGGAATCGCCCCCGTGAAACCCGCCCCTCAACGCCAATTCGCCCACCCCTTCGGGCGTGGCGAAAGTTGACGCTGAGACGTCCATTCCCCTCCCGCCGATTGGCCATGCCGGACGGTGTACCCCGATCATACGGCGCCGGGCGTCCAATCGGGTCTCCTGTGGCCGACTCCACCTGCGCCGCCCGTCGCCGGGTGGGGGCGGGAGGAGCGCTCTAGTCCCGCTCGGCGAGAACGTGCAGCTGAGTGGCGACGGAGCGGAAGGCGGGCAGCTCGGCGGCGGCCTCCTCCAGCTGCAACAGGGCGTCCAGCGCCCCGGGCTCGGTGTCCACGAGCACCCCGGGAACAAGATCGGCGAAAACCCGCACCCCGTGCACCGCGGCAATCTCCAGACCGGCCGCGCGCACCAACTCGGACAGCTGGTCCTCGGTGAAGCGGCGCGGCATCGGGTCCCCGGAGCCCCAGCGGCCCTCGGGATCAGTAAGCGCTTGCCGGGCCTCGGTGAAGTGACCGGCCAGGGCGCGGGCCAGCACGGCGCCGCCCAGGCCCGCGGCGAGCACGCTGAGGGTCCCGGCGGGGCGCAGGGCCGCCGCCGCGTTCCGCAGCCCCTCGGCGGGGTCGTCCACGTACTCCAGCACGCCATGGCAGAGCACCACGTCGTAACCGCCCCGCTCCGCCACGTCGAACAGCCCGTGGGCATCGCCCTGCACCCCGCGCACCCGGTCGGCGACCCCGGCCTCGGCGGCCCGCCGCTCCAGCGCGAACAGCGCGTTCGGGCTCGGGTCGACCACGGTGACGCGGTGGCCGAGGCGGGCCACGGGGACGGCGAAATTGCCGCTGCCGCCGCCGGTGTCCAGGACGTCCAGCGCGCCGTGCACGGCCTCGCCCCCGGCGGGCTCCCGGCCCGTGGCCTTGGCCCGCCGTTCCAGGGCGTCTTTCAGGACCTCCCAGACCACGGCGGTACGGAGGGACGCACGGGGGCGCTGCGGGTCTGACACGGCGGGTGGCTCCTCGGCGCGGTGCCGCCACCGCCCGGAGGCGGTGACGACGGCTTGCTGAACGTCGGCGCTCCCAGCCTATTGCCTCCGTGGGGCGGGCCGCGCCGAGGCGGCCGGCGGACCGGCGCCACGCGGATACCGGCCCCCACGCGGACACCGGACCCACTCCCACGCGGGCACCGGGCCGCTGCCGATGCGGATACCCGACCGGCCCACGCGGATACCGGGCCGCCCCCGACGCGGACACCCGACCGCCCCACGCGGATACCAGGCCGCCCCCGACGCGGATACCAGGCCGCCTCTCAGGCCCCCGTCGAGCCCGGCTCGTCGTCCGGCCTCTGGTGGGGCAGGGCCGGCTGCAGCATCAGCATGCGCTCCACCAGGCGCAGGAACATCGCGGTGGCGCGCAGCAGATCGTCCGCGTCCCGCGGGCTCGCGGCGCCCTGTATCCCCGCCTCGGCGCGGGCCCGGCGCTCGGCGCCGGAGGCGAACAAGGCGCTCCACTCGGCCAGTTCGGGAGCGACCTCGGGCAGCACCTCCCAGGCGCTGCGGATCCGGGCGCGGCGGCGCGCGGTGGACTCGGGGCGGCCGCGCACGGCGAGCACGGCGGCGGCCGTGCGCAGTGCGGCCAGATGCGCGGTCGCAAAGCGCTCGTTGGGGGCCTCGAGCGCGGCGGCCTCCTCCAGGCCCTCATGGGCCTGGGTGAGCAGGGCCGCGGCGGCGGGCGGGGCGGACGCGCGGCGCAGCACGGGGTGGACATCGCTCGCGGGGCCGGTCAACGAGGGGGCAGGGGCGGCGGCACGGTGCCGGCGCGCTGCGGCGGTACTGGCCATGACGAACCTCCTGTCGTCGCGTGGCGGCCACTCGTGTGGTAAAGCGACCGCCGTATGGGGCCATCGTGGGGCACACCACTGACAATCGGCCCTGACCAGCGCGAACACCCCCGGTGTCACGCCCTGCCCCGCCATGCCTCATACTGGTTTTTGCACTGACCAGTCAGTTCAAAAATCAAGGAAGTGATCTGTGTGGGGGGCACCCCAGAAGCGGAGACCGGGGCGGCGGTGACGGCCGAGGGGCTCGGCGTCAGGGGGTCGCACGGCTGGGCGTTCCGCGGTGCCGACATCGCCGCCGACCCGGGTGCGCTGATCGCCGTCGAGGGCCCGTCAGGCTCCGGCCGCACCTCCCTGCTGCTCACGCTCACCGGCCGGATGCGCCCCACCGAGGGACACGGCGGTGTCGGTGGCTTCCGAGTGCCCCAACAGATGGCGCGTATACGCCGGATCAGCGCGCTCGCGCATGTGCCGGGCGTCGCCGAGCTCGACCCGGTGCTCACGGTCGCCGAGCACCTGCGCGAGCGGGCCCTGCTGCGGCGCCGGTTCGCCGACTCCCCGCGCGGGCTGCTGCGCCCGCGCCGGGAGCGGGCCGCCGCGTCCCGGGCCGCGATCGACGCCGCCCTTACGGCCGCCGGGCTGGACCTCGACACGCTGCCCAAGGGGCCGCGTACGGCCGTACGGGACCTGGAGCGGCTGGAGGCGCTGCGGCTGTCGATCGCGCTCGCGCTCATCGCCCGGCCGCGGCTGCTGGCCGTCGACGACGCCGATCTGAAGCTCTCGGACGCCGACCGCGAGCGGGCCTGGGCGCTGCTGCGGGAGATCGCGGAGGGCGGCACCACGGTCCTCGCGGTGTGCAGCCAGGCCCCGGCCGACGCGGTCGTGGTCCGCACCGCGTGCACCGCCGCCGCCGAGAACGGCGAGGAGGCCCGCCGGGCCCAGAAGGCCGACGCGCCCGCCGCCGACGGACACGAACCCGACGAGAACGAGGAGGGGTCGGCGGATGCGCTCGCCGAAACTCGCCGCGCTTGAGCTGAAGCGGTTCGGGAGGGGCAGGCTGCCGCGCGCGGCGCTCGCCGCCCTGCTCCTGCTGCCGCTGCTCTACGGCGCGCTGTACCTGTGGTCCTTCTGGGATCCGTACGGCAAGCTGAACAAGATCCCGGTCGCCCTCGTCAACTCGGACACCGGCGCCACCGTGAAGGGCAAACACCTCGCCGCTGGCGACGACATCACCGACAAGCTGCTCGACAGCGAGACCTTCGACTGGCACCCCACGAGCGCCGCCGAGGCCCGTAAGGGCGTCGCCGACGGCACGTACTACCTCTCGCTGACCGTTCCCCCGGACTTCAGCCGGCAGATCGCCTCCAGCTCCGGCGAGTCCCCGGAAACCGGTGCCCTCAAGGTGCGCACCAACGACGCCAACAACTACATCGTCGGCCAGATCTCCCGCTCGGTCTTCTCCGAGGTGCGCGCCGCGGCCTCCACCAAGGCGTCCCGCGGCTTCTACGACAACATCTTCATCTCCTTCGCCGACATCCACGGCGAGACGGAGAAGGCCGCCAAGAGCGCCGACAAGCTCGGTCAGGGCATCGGCAGGGCCAAGAAGGGCGCGGACGACCTCGCGAAGGGGCTGGCCAAGGCCAAGGAGGGCAGCCGCGATCTGAAGTCCGGGCTCGGCACGCTCTACAAGGGCTCCGGGACGCTCGAGACCGGCGCGGGCGGGGTCGCCGACGGCACCCAGTCCCTGTCCGACAAGGTCAACGACGTGGCGGCCAAGGTCCGCCCGTTCCTCAAGGAGCACGGCAAGGAGATCGGGGACATCTCCCAACTGGTCGCCGACGCCTCCCAGAAGGCGTCCGACAACCTCGACACCCTGCCCGAGACGACCTCCACTGCGGCCACCAAGGCCCGTAAGGCCTCCGACGACCTCGCCGCCGACTACCGGACCCGCTGCGAGGGCGCGGTGCCCACCGACCCGGACTGCCCCGCGCTGAAGAAGTCGGTGGCGGCGGCCGACACCGCGGCCGATGTGGCCGAGGACGTCAACAAGCTGGTCCAGGACCACACCGGCCAACTCGACACCCTCGGCGGCCATCTGGACGATCTGCACGACCAGGCGCTCTGGCTCGCGCACAACGCCCCGCACCTGGACACCGACCTCGACTCCGCCGTACAGAAGATCAACACCCTCAACTCCGGGGCGCAGAAGGTCGCCAAGGGCGCCGGAACCCTGCACACCGGGCTGAGCACCGCCAAGACCGGCGCCTCCGACCTCGACAGTGGCGTCGGTAAGGCACGCGGCGGCGCGGACACCCTGGGCGGCGGGATGTACCGGCTCGTGGACGGCTCCGGGAAGCTCTCGGGCGGTCTGCACGACGGCGCCGCCAAGATCCCCCACTACGGCAAGCAGGACCGGGACGCCCGTACGGAGGTGATGTCGGATCCGGTGCGGCTGGTCAACCAGGCGTTGCACAAGGCGCCCAACTACGGCACGGGCTTCGCCCCGTACTTCATCCCGCTCTCCCTGTGGGTCGGCGCGATGGTGGCCTACATGCTGATCCAGCCGCTCAACGGGCGCGCGCTCGCGGCGGGCGCCTCCTCCTGGCGGATCGCGTTCGCGGGCTGGCTGCCGGTCGCCGCGATCGGTGTGCTGCAGACGCTGGCCCTGATGGCGGTGTTGCACTGGGCGATCGGGCTCGAGATGGTGCGGGCCGCGGGCACACTCGGCTTCCTGATGCTGGTGACGGCCTGTTTCGCGGCGATCGTGCAGTGGCTGAACGCCCGCTTCGGACCGGCCGGCCGGATCCTGGTGCTGGCCCTGCTGATGCTCCAGCTGACCTCGGCGGGCGGCACCTATCCGGTGCAGACCAGTCCGCGCTTCTTCAACGCCATCCACCCCTTCCTGCCGATGAGCTACGTGGTGGACGGGCTGCGCCGGCTGATCACCGGCGGCGGACTCGGCCCGGTGTGGCTGGCCTGTGGGGTGCTCCTCGGATTCACCGCGGCCGCCCTGGCGCTCACCGCGTGGTCGGCGCGGCGCCGGCAGGTGTGGACGGTGGACCGGCTGCACCCGGAGCTGAGTCTGTGAGCGGGATAACATCGACAACGGGCAGAATCGGCGCCATGGACAGCAGCAGCACGCGCCGCCAGGCCACCCGGCAGAAACTCTTCGAGGCAGCGGTCACCCTCATCGCGGAACAGGGCTTCTCCTCCACCACCGTGGACGAGATCGCCGAGCGGGCCGGGGTGGCCAAGGGCACGGTCTACTACAACTTCGCCAGCAAGACCGTGCTCTTCGAGGAGCTGCTGCGGCACGGCATCGAGCTGCTGACCGCCTCGCTCCAGACCGCCGCCGACGAGAACGCCGAGCGCGGCGGCAGCCATGTGGACGCGCTGGACGCCATGGTCCGGGCCGGGCTCGACTTCATCTCCCGCTATCCGTCGCTGACCCAGCTGTACGTGGCCGAGCTGTGGCGCACCAACCGTGCCTGGCAGTCCACGTTGATGATGGTCCGGCAGCGGGCCATAGCGGTGATCGAGACCGAGCTGCGGGCCGGGGTGGCCGCGCATGAGCTCAGCGAGGACATCGACATCCCGCTGACGGCGTCGGCGTTGTTCGGGATGGTGCTGGTGGCCGCGCTGGACTGGCAGTCCTATCAGCCGGAGCGGTCGCTGGAGGATGTGCACGCGGCGCTGTCACGGCTGCTTCAGGGCCGCGTCGGCGGGACCGTGGCCTCCGGATAGGAGCCGTAGCCTCCGGATAGGAGCCATGGCCTCCGGATGGCCAAGCGGGCGAAACAGCCCTGGAGGAAAGCAGAAGGCGCTGTTCCGGCAGATCGACCTTCCTCGACCTGACCGGAACAGCGCCTCCCCCCGTAACTCCCCCGTACTTCCCCCGTTGGAGGCTCCTGGTCCGGAGACTCCCGGTGACTCCCACCTTTCGTCCGGGCCCGCGCCTTCCGCCGCCCCGTGCCGGCGGTGCGACGCGCGGCCCTTCCGTGTGCTCCACTCTCTCGTCCGCGCAGATGGCGGCCCATCCGCGCGGCTACTCATCTCCCCGGCTGAGTACGCGTACTCAGCCCTGCGCGTTCGTCCCCAGGCACGGTGACCCGGCTGTCGGTGGGGGCGGATAAAGTCACGGTCATGGCACGGATTGTGGTGATCGGCTCCGGGATGGGCGCCATGGCGGCGGCCGCCCGGCTGGCCGTGGCGGGCCACCGGGTGGTGGTGTACGAGCGCGGGCGCACCCATGGCGGCGGGGTCGGCCGCTTCGAGCGGGACGGCTTCCGCTTCGACACGGGCCCGGGGCTGCTGCATCTGCCCGCCGTCCACCGGGATCTGTTCGTGAAGACAGGCAAGCAGACCCTGGAACAGAGCGTGGAGCTCGTCCAGGTCGACCCGGCGAGCCGGCACCTCTTCGCCGACGGCACGGACGTCCGGCTGCCCAACGCCTCGCGGGCCGGGGTGCTCCAGGCGCTGGACGGCGCCTTCGGCGCGGGCGCGGGCGAGCGCTGGAGCGATCTGGTCAACCGGGCGCGCGAGGTGTGGGACGCCACCCGAAGACCGCTCCTGGAGGAGCCGCTGCGCGCCGACTGGCGGGTCCTGGGCCGCGACCCCTATCCGGCCGCGCCCGTGCGGCGCGGACGGTTCGGCGGCCTGTTCCGCCGGGGCGGCGCCGCCGGGCCGCCCACGCTCGCCGAGGTGGCCCGCCGTGAGCTGAGGGATCCGCGCGCCGTGGCCCTCCTGGAGAGCCATGCGCTGGCGCACGGCCTGGACCCGCGCTCCGCCCCCGCCGCGGCCACCGTGCTGCCCTATGTCGAGCAGACGTTCGGCACCTGGTATGTGCGCGGGGGGATGCGGGCGCTCGCCGATGCCCTCCATGAGCGCTGCCGTCAGCGGAAGGTGGAGTTCCACTTCGAGGCCGAGGTCACCGGCATCGTGGAGAAGGACGGCCGCGCGGCGGGTGTGGAGCTGGCCGACGGCACCGTCGCGGAGGCCGACGCCGTGGTCTCCGGCATCGACCCCGCCCTGCTGCCCCCGCTGCTCGGCGGGCAGCGGCCCTGGCGGGAGGGGGACGTGCGGCCGGAGCCCGGAGCGGGCGGCGGCACACCGGGGCGGCTGACCGTCCTTCTGGCCCTGCGCGGCGCCCGCCCCGAGGACACCGCGCACCGCACCGTGGTCCACGCCCCGGACCGGGACGCGGAGTTGGCCGCCGTCTTCGGCGACGGCCAGGGGCTCCGCGAGCCCTGCCCCCGCCCCACGGTGACCGTGCTGCGCCCGGACGACCCCACGGTGCGCCCGGACGCGGAGCACGAGGCCGTCACCCTTACCGCCGTCGTCGCCCCGCACGGCCCGGTGGACTGGACGGACACCGCGGCGGCGGAGCGGGACGCCCAGCGGCTGATCACGGCCGCCGAGGCCGCGATACCGGATCTGCGGGACCGGCTGCTGTGGCATGAGGTCCGCACCCCCGCCGACACCGCGGCGGAGACGGGCGCCCGGGGCGGCGGCGTTCCGGGCCCGGTGCTCGCCGGGGCGGACGGCGCGTTTCTGCGGCCCGCCAACGTCACCCGGATACCGGGCCTGTATCTGGCGGGCGGCTGGGCCCACCCGGGTGGCGGGCTTGCCCACGCGGGGATGTCGGGCGCGCTGGTGGCCGGGCTGATCGTCGAGGGCGGGGACTGGCGCGGCTCCCAGTAGCGCGGGCCCCAGCGGCGCGTCCCCGTCCGTGGCGCGGGGCGTCCCCGTCGTGGCGCGGGGCCCGGGAAACGAGTGGCGCGGGCTCCGGAAACGCGCGGGTGGGTGCCGCTCCCGGGAGCGGCACCCACCTGTCGGCGGAGCTCAGTAGCGGTACTGCTCGTCGAAGTCCTGCGGGTAGCCCTGGTTCTGGCCCTGGTGCTGCTGCTGGTACGGGTACGCCTGCTGGTCCGCCGGGGGCGCGGCGTCGCCCTCGCGCTGCTGCGGCACCCAGGGCCCGCCGGACTGTGTCACGTCGTACGCCGGGTCCGGCGAGGCGTAGCCGGCCTCGGCCGCCCAGTGGTCGCCGCCGCCGTAGGTCCCGCCGTACGGATCCTGCTGGCCGTAGGCCGCGTACTGCTCGGCGTACTGCTGCTGGCCGTACGCCTGCTGGTCGTACGTCTGCTGGTCGTAGGGCTGGGCCTGGGGCTGGGCGCCGCCGTACGGGTCCTGGCCGTAGGCCGCGTACGCCTCGTTCCCGTAGCCGTACTGCCCGGCCTGGCCCGCCTGGTCCGCGTAGACGTCCTGGCCGTAGTTGTGGCCCTGCCCCTGGCTGTGGTCCTGCTGCGCGCCGTAGCCGCCGTACGTCTCGTACGCGCTGTAGCCGTCCGCCGCCGCGCCGCTGTACGCGCCCGAGGCCGGGGTGAAGGGGGACGGCTCATCGTAGACGCCGTACTCACCGGTGTCGTCGGGCATCGGCTGCGGCTGGTAGGTGGGCGGATCCGGCTGGTACGTGGGCGGCTCCGGCCGCGCCGCCGGGACCGCCTCCAGGTCGGAGACCTCGAGGATCGGCTCCTTGTCCGCGTCGTCCGGCCGGGTGCTCTTCCCCTCGCGCCCGAGCAGCCCCGGCAGCCCGCCGCTCAGCGCCCAGCCCGCGGCGAAACCGCGCCGGAAGGAGAGCGTCACATACGTCTGGCCGACCGCGAAGGCGATCGCGCCCGCCCCGATCACCGGAACCGACGGGATCAGCACACCGACGACCACGCCCAGGAAGCCGACGAAGGCCAGCAGCCGCCAGCGGAGCCGCGCCTTGTACTGCAGGAGGACCTCTCCCAGCAGCCACAGCGCGACGACGCCGAAAGCGATGTAGAGGACCGTCCAGCCCATGCCCGCCCCTCTCAATGCGGCCGCCCGTCGGCTGCCGTCATCAGGACCGCTGATGCAGTCCCAGATTCTCGTAGATTTCCAGCGTCGCCGTGGAGTGGTTCAGGGTAATGAAGTGCAGCCCGGGGATCTCCTCGGCCATCAACCGCGCGCACAGCTTCGTGGCGTAGTCGATCCCGATCGAGCGTACAGCCGCCGGGTCGTCCTTCACCGCCAGGATCCGCTCGGCCAGTTCGGGCGGGAACGCCGCGTTGCTGAGCTGCGCGAACCGCTCGATCTGCTTGACGTTCGTGACCGGCATGATCTCAGGGATGATCGGTGTCGTACAGCCCGCCGCGGCGACCCGGTCGCGCAGCCGCAGATAGTCCTCGGGATAGAAGAACATCTGCGTGATGGCGAAGTCGGCACCCGCGCGGCACTTGTCGATGAAGTGACGGATGTCGGTGTCCCAGTCCGTCGAGCGGGGGTGCATCTCGGGGAACGCGGCCACGCCGACACAGAAGTCGCCGGACTCCTTGATCAGCCGGACCAGATCGGCGGCGTAGGTGAGACCGTCGGGGTGCTGGACCCACTCCCCCATGGGATCGCCGGGCGGGTCGCCGCGCAGGGCCAGCATGTTCCGGATCCCGGCGCCGGCGTACTGCCCGATGATGTTGCGCAGCTCGGCCCGGGAGTGGTTGACGGCGGTCAGATGGGCGACGGGGGTGAGCGTGGTGTCCGTCGCGATGCGCTCGGTGGCACGCACGGTGCCCTCGCGGGAGGAACCACCTGCTCCGTAGGTCACGGAGACGAAGGTGGGCGAGACGGCTTCCAGCCTGCGGATGGCGTTCCACAGCGTCTGCTCGCCCTTTGCCGTTTTGGGGGCGAAGAATTCGAAGGAATACGACTGCTCGCCCGACGCGAGCAGATCGCGCACGGTTCGGGCGCGATCGGTCCTGGTGGAAGCGGTGCCTAGGGCCATGTGTGCAGGCTATCCACCCGGCCCGGCTACGCCCACCCGACCTCGGAGATATGGGGGTTTTGCCAGCTTCCTGTCCGCAGTGCGGACAGTTCCGTACGCCCTCGACCGGCGGGCGGGCCGGGCCGGGCCGGGCCGGATGAAAGGTAGGTGAAGCGCAGGTGAAAAGCCGGGCCAGGGTAGGGGGCGGGCCCCGGTCAAGCTGGATGCCGGTCGGGTCGGGCCCTGTCCTGGTCGGGTCGGGCCTGGTCGGGCCCTGTCCTGGTCGGGCCGGGTCGGGCCAGGCAAGGCCTGGTCGGGCCGGGCCCCGGGCTGGCCCCACCCCGGCCGGGTCGTACCCCGGTCACGCCGCCGCGCGGACCCGCTTCGCCAGCTCAGCCGTCGCCCCCGCCGGGTCGTCGGCGGCCGTGATGGCCCGGACCACGACGATGCGGCGGGCGCCCGCATCCAGGACCTGGTCCAGGTTGGAGGCGTCGATTCCGCCAATGGCGAACCACGGCCGCTCCGTGCCCAGCGCGGCGGCGTAGCGCACCAGGGACAGCCCCGGGGCGGGGCGGCCCGGCTTGGTGGGGGTGGGCCAGCAGGGGCCGGTGCAGAAATAGTCCACACCGGGCTGGACGGCCGCCGCGTCCACCTCCGCCTCCGCATGGGTGGAGCGCCCGATCAGCACGTCCTCGCCGAGGATCGCGCGCGCCGCGGGCACCGGCAGGTCGCCCTGGCCCAGATGGAGCACATCCGAGCCGATGGCGTGCGCGACATCGGCCCGGTCGTTGACGGCCAGCAGCTTGCCGTGCCGGCGGCAGGCGTCCGCGAAGACCTGGAGGTGCTCCAGCTCCTCGGCCGCCTCCATCTCCTTCTCCCGCAGCTGGACGATGTCCACCCCCGCCCCCAGGACGGCGTCCAGGAACTCCGGCAGGTCGCCCTGGCGCTTCCGGGCGTCGGTGCACAGATAGAGGCGGGCGTCGGCCAGCCGCTCGCGAGCGGTGGCGGCGGCGGTGGCTGCGGTGGACATGGGTTCCCCCCGGAGGGTCGGGCGGCGTACGGGCCGAGGATGGAACCCGGCCCGTACGCCAGGTGCGATCTGTTCGATCAGGTGTTGCGATCAGGTGCGGTGACGGCGTCAGACCGCAGGCGTGTCGACCGCGGGTCAGGACGGCGTCGAACGCGCGGGTTCGGTCCGCGAGAGTCCGGCCGACGAGGGCGTCAGACGGCGAGGGCCTGAGCTCGCCGCTTCACTTCCGTGCCACGATTCTCGCTCAGCGCCCGTGCCGGGGTGCCGGGCAGGCTCGGGTCGGGGGTGAAGAGCCACTCCAGCATCTCTTCGTCACTGAAGCCGTCGTCCTTCAGAAGCGTCAAGGTCCCCACGAGGCCCTTGACGACCTTTCCGTCACCGATGAACTCCTCGGGCACCTGAAGCACCCTGTTCTCGCCACGGCGCACGGCGATCAGGTGGCCCTCCTTGACCAGCTGCCGGACGCGCGTCACCTCGACCCCCAGCCGTTCGGCGACGTCGGGGAGGGTGAGCCAGGCGGGGACGAGAGCATCGATCTTTGCGTCAATCTCGGTCACGGAACAAGCCTGCCATCTGGGACTGACAGTCGGTAGCCGGGCGCCCGCCGCGCGGGCCGCCCGCCCGGCCCCGGGCGCCCCGGCCGGTCGGCCGATCGGCGGTCGGCCGACCGGTCAGAGGACGGCCGACTTCAGCGGCACCGAGGGGTCCTCGGCCCGCGTCCGGTCCAGCCGGGCGCCGCGCTCGATCAGCTTGCGCCCCTGGGCCAGATCGCGCGGACGGCCGACGGCCAGCAGGGCGACCAGGGCGCCCTCGCGCAGCCAGCACACCGACCAGGCTGCCCCGGCCGGATCGCCGCGCCAGACCAGCTCGTCGGCCTCCGAGTGGTGCCCGGCGTACTGCACGAAGCGCCCGAACTGCTCGGACCAGAAGTACGGCACCGGGTCGTAGACCACACCGGGGAAGTGGGCGGCCGTCCGGCCCCCGACCACGTTGGCGGCGACGGTGCGCGGCCCCTGGAGCGCGTTGTCCCAGTGGTGCACCAGCAGCCGCGTTCCGTAGCGGGCGGACGGGAAGGAGGCGCAGTCGCCGACCGCGTAGACGTCCGGCGCGGAGGTGCGCAGCCGGTCGTCGGCGGCGACGGACCGGTCCTCGGCCAGCTCCACGCCGGAGCCCGCGAGCCAGTCCGTGGTCGGCCGGGCCCCGATGCCGACGACCACCGCGCTCGCGCGCAGCCGGGTGCCGTCGCCGAGGAGCAACCCGCTCTCGTCGACGGAGGCCACTCGGGCGCCCGTGACCAGGCGGGCCCCGTAATCCGCGTACCAGGCCGCCATGGGGGCCGCGACTTCGGCCGGGAGCGCGCCCGCCAGCGGCCGGTCCGCGGCCTCGACGACGGTCACGGCGCAGCCCGCCTCGCGCGCGGCCGTGGCGAACTCCGCGCCGATCCAGCCCGCCCCCACGACCGCGATCTCGCGCTGCCGGGCGAGCACCGGGCGCAGCCGCTCGGCGTCGTCCAGCGTGCGCAGCAGATGGACGCCGGGCTCTTCTTCGCTGCCCGGCAGCGGGATCGGCTCGGCGCCGGTGGCGATCACCAGGACGTCGTACGGGAGCTGGCCGGTCGCGGTCTCGACGAGCCGCTTGTCCGGGCGCAGGCCGGTGACCTGGACGCCGAGCCGTAGCCCGATGCCGAGTCCGGCGAAGTCCACGTCGAGCGTCGAGCCCTCGGCCTTTCCGAGCAGTACGGCCTTGGACAGCGGGGGCCGGTCGTAGGGCTGATGGCGCTCCGCGCCCAGCAGGACGATCTCCCCGGTCCAGCCCTGTTCGCGCAGCGCGACGGCGGTTTGCACCCCCGCCATGCCCGCTCCGACGATCACCACGCGCTGTCCGCCGCCGTTCGAGGACGGCTTCGTCGTCGTCTCATCGCTCACACGATCACTGTATTGCGGCTGGTGGGGCGGACTGGAGAGCGGCTTGCGAGAGGTCGGACACAGAGTGGGGGCGGGCGGGGGGCGGGTGCGGGTTGTGGGGGCCTCCGGCGGTGAGCCCCCACCCCGCCCCTCCCCGAAACGAGGGGGCTGCGCCCCCTCGCACCCCCGCCGGGGCGGGGGTGCGACGCGGGGGTGGTGGGGGGAACGCGCCGGAGGCTGAGGTCGGACACGCCGGAAGGACTGGGCCAGACGCGCCGGGGGCCGGGGCCGAGACGCGGGGGCTGGGGCGGACACGCCAGAGGGCTGAAGTCGGACACCCCGGGGGCAGGGGTAGACACGCCGGAGGCTGGAGCGGGACGCGCCGGGGGCCGGGGGCGACGCGCCCGAAGGGCTGTGGGCGGACACACGGGGGCTGGATCGGGAACCGCCGGGGGCCAGGGGGCGACACACCGGAAGGGCTCACACGGGGGGCTGAGACGACACACCGGAAGGGGGCGGGGCGGACACACGGGGGCTGGATCGGGAACCGCCGGGGGCCAGGGGGCGACACACCGGAAGGGCTCACACGGGGGGCTGAGACGACACACCGGAAGGGCTCACACGGGGGGCTGAGACGACACACCGGAAGGGCTCACACGGGGGCTCAGACGACACACCGGAAGGGCTCGGGCCGGACACACGGGAGCTGGATCGGGAACCGCCGGGGACCGGGGGGCGACACGCCAGAAGGGCTCACACGGGGGCTGAGACGACACACCGGAAGGGGGCGGGTCGGACGCACGGGGGCTGGATGGGGAACCGCCGGGGGCTGGGGTGTCTGGTTTATGGCCGCTCTTTCGGGCGATTCGGGGCACGTACTAGGGTGGCGGGACAGAGCACTCGCGGGAGCCCGGGCGTACCGGGCTGAGAGGGAGGCTGGAACGGCCTCCGACCGTACGAACCTGATCCGGGTCATGCCGGCGAAGGGAGGGGCAGCGTGTCCACGCACGCACCAGGTCATGACGATGGACCTCACACATCAGGCGGGCCGCCACCCGGCGGACGCTACGACGCCCTCGTCATCGGGGGCGGCATCATCGGGCTGGTCACCGCCTGGCGGGCGGCACAGCGCGGGTTGCGTACCGCGCTCGTCGACCCGGCGCCCGGCGGCGGAGCCGCCTGGGTCGCGGCCGGGATGCTGGCGGCCGTCACCGAGTTGCACTACGGCGAGCAGACCCTGCTCGGCCTCAACATGGCCTCCGCCCGCCGCTATCCGGACTTCGTGGCCGAGCTCGAGGAGGCCAGCGGCCAGGACGTGGGCCATCGCGCGTGCGGCACCCTCGCCGTCGCGTTCGACGCCGACGACCGCGCCCATCTGCGTGAGCTCCACACCTTCCAGCAGGGGCTCGGGCTGGAGTCCGAGTGGCTGACGGGGCGTGAGTGCCGCCGTCTGGAGCCGATGCTCTCGCCGGGCGTGCACGGCGGGCTGCGCGTCGCCGGTGACCACCAGGTGGATCCGCGGCGGCTGACGGCGGCGCTGCTCACCGCCTGCGAGCGGGCCGGGGTCGCCTTCCACCGCGACCGCGCGGAGCGGCTGCTGCTGGACGGCGACCGCGCCACCGGGGTCGAGCTGACCGGGGGTACGCGCCTGGCCGCCGAGCGGACCGTACTGGCCGCGGGCAGCCTCAGCGGACGGCTCGCGGGCGTCCCCGAGGACGTCCTGCCGCCCGTACGGCCCGTCAAGGGGCAGGTGGTGCGGCTGTCGGTGCCCGAGCGGTACGCGCCGTTCCTCTCCCGGACCGTACGGGCCGTGGTGCGCGGCGGGCCGGTCTACCTGGTGCCGCGCGAGAACGGCGAGCTGGTCATCGGCGCGACCAGCGAGGAGCTGGGCTGGGACACCACGGTCACCGCGGGCGGGGTGTACGAACTGCTGCGGGACGCCCATGAGGTGGTGCCCGGCATCACCGAACTGCCGCTGGTGGAGACGTGCGCCGGGCTGCGCCCCGGCTCACCCGACAACGCCCCGCTGCTCGGCCCGACCGCGCTGCCGGGGCTGTTGCTGGCCACCGGCCACTTCCGCAACGGCGTACTCCTCACCCCGATCACGGGCGACGTCATGGCCGAGGCCCTGATCAGCGGTCAACTCCCCCCGGAGGCCCAGCCGTTCACCCCCCAGCGCTTCACGGCCCCACCGAACACCGGGCCAGCCCCGGCCGCCACGCCCTCGCCCGGGTCGGCAGCGCCCTCTCCCGGTGCCCCTGGCGCCGCGCACTCCCCAGCACAGGAGCAGCACACATGACCGTCTCCGTCAACGGCGAGCCCCGCGAGGTGCCCGAGGGCACCACGCTCGACCGGCTCGTCGCGACCCTCACCCAGGCGCCCTCGGGTGTCGCCGCCGCCGTCAACGAGACGGTCGTCCCGCGCACCCAGTGGTCCGCGACCTCGCTCGGCGACGGCGATCGTGTCGAGGTCCTCACCGCGGTCCAAGGAGGCTGATCCCACTCATGGCTCCCACCACGACCACCACAAGCACCACAGCCGTCACCGCCGCCCCCGGCGCCACGACGGCCCCCGGCGCCGCCGACCGGGCGTCGCTCGCCGCGCCCGATCCGCTCACCATCGCCGGGACCGACTTCGGCTCCCGGCTGATCATGGGCACGGGCGGCGCGCCCAGTCTGGAGATCCTGGAGCGTTCGCTACTGGCCTCGGGCACCGAGCTGACGACCGTCGCGATGCGGCGGCTCGACCCCACGGTGCAGGGGTCGGTGCTCTCCGTGCTCGACCGGCACGGGATCCGCCCGCTGCCCAACACCGCCGGGTGTTTCACCGCCGGTGAGGCCGTCCTGACCGCCCGCCTCGCCCGGGAGGCCCTGGGCACGGACTGGGTGAAGCTGGAGGTGGTCGCCGACGAGCGCACCCTGCTCCCGGATCCGATCGAGCTGCTGGACGCCGCCGAGACCCTGGTGGACGACGGGTTCACGGTCCTGCCGTACACCAACGACGATCCGATCCTGGCCCGGAAGCTGGAGGACGTCGGCTGCGCCGCGATCATGCCGCTCGGCTCCCCGATCGGCTCCGGGCTCGGCATCCGCAATCCGCACAACTTCCAGCTGATCACCGAGCGCGCCACCGTGCCGGTGATTCTGGACGCGGGCGCGGGCACGGCGTCGGACGCCGCGCTGGCCATGGAGCTGGGGTGCGCGGCGGTGATGCTCGCCTCGGCCGTCACCCGGGCCCAGGAGCCGGAGCTGATGGCGGGGGCGATGCGGCACGCGGTGGAGGCGGGCCGGCTGGCCCACCGGGCGGGCCGGATCCCGCGCCGCCACTTCGCCGAGGCGTCGAGCCCGGCCGAGGGCCTGGCCGCCCTGGACCCCGAGCGCCCGGCCTTCGGCTAGGTTCGGTTCAGGGCTCTCGGCGAGGTCCTGAGCCTTCGGCCAAGCGCTCCGCTGGAAGTGCCGCGATGCGTCGTCGGCCGTCTGCGGCGCCATCGTGGCTGGTCGCGCCCGCGCGGCGGAGCCGCACATCGACACAGCCCCGCGCCCCATCGGGGCGCTGCCGAACGCGCTGCCGAACCACAGCGGACTTCCTCCGACCTGCTGAGGCCCTGGGTCCTTCGGCCAGCCGGTGTCCGGGCCCGGGTCCGGTGTCCGGGCCCGCGCCCAGGTCCGGGCCCCGCGGGGCCCTACCGTGGAGGGAGGAGGGAGCAGCCCACAGCCCGGAGGTGGTCGACGTGACCGTGACCGTGGACGACCGGATCGAGCGCGAGGTGTACGTACCGGCGCCGATCGACCGGGTGTGGCGGGTGCTGACGACGCCCGAGCACATCCGCGCCTGGTACGCCCCCGGCGGCTGCGAGATCGATCCGCACCCCGGCGGGCGGCTCCGGTTCCGCTGGGATGAGCTCGGAGAGTTCCACGGCCAGGTCGAGCGCGCGGTCCCGGACGCCCTCTTCCGCTTCCGGCTGGCCCTGGAGCCCGATCGCGCCCCCTCGGACCCCGGCGAAGCCACCCTCGTGGAGTTCGCGCTCTCGCCCGAGGGGCGGGGCACCCGGCTGCGGTTCGCGGAGAGCGGCATCCGCGCGCTGGCCGTCCCCGACGACGCCAAGGCCAAGCACACCGAGTACGCCACGCTGTCCTGGACCTCCGCGCTGGAGGAGCTGGCCGCGATCGCCGCCGCGTCGCACAACTGACCCGCCGGTGTCACAGTTACCGACCCGCCGGTGTCACGGTTTCTGACCCGCCAGTGTCACAGTTACCGACCCGCCCGTGTCACCGTTCCGCTGCGGTACCGGCCCCACCTGGGGCGGCTGGTCCTGGCCGATATCGGCGCCTCGTAGACTTCCCCCGTGGATACGACCCTCCAGGACCCCCTCGTCGGGCAGGAGCTCGACGGCCGCTACCGCATCGAGGCGCGCATCGCCGTTGGCGGGATGGCGACGGTCTACCGGGCCGTCGACACCCGGCTGGACCGTGTGCTCGCCCTGAAGGTGATGCATCAGAGCCTCGCCTCCGACGCGGCCTTCGTCGAGCGCTTCATCCGGGAGGCGAAGTCCGTCGCGAGACTCGCGCACGCCAATGTGGTCGCCGTCTACGACCAGGGAGCGGACGGCGGCCATGTCTATCTGGCCATGGAGTACGTCTCCGGCTGCACCCTGCGCGATGTGCTCCGCGGGCGCGGGGCCCTGCATCCGCGCGCCGCGCTGGACATCCTGGAGCCGGTGCTGGCCGCGCTCGGCGCGGCCCACCGCGCCGGTTTCGTCCACCGCGACATGAAGCCCGAGAACGTGCTGATCGGGGACGACGGACGGGTCAAGGTCGCCGACTTCGGCCTGGTCCGGGCGGTGGACAGCAACACCAGCGCCTCCACCGGCAGCGTCCTCGGCACCGTCTCGTATCTCGCGCCCGAGCAGATCGAGCACGGCACGGCCGACACCCGCGCCGATGTCTACGCCTGCGGTGTGGTGCTGTACGAGATGCTGACCGGCACCAAGCCGCACGGCGGCAGCACCCCGGCGCAGGTCCTCTATCAGCATCTGAACGAGGACGTCCCGCCGCCCTCGGCCCTCGCGCCCGGGGTCGCCCCGGAGCTGGACGCGCTGGTGGCCTCGGCCACCGCGCGCGCCGTCGAGGCGCGCCCCGCCGACGCCGTCGCGCTGCTGAGCACGACCCGCGCGGTGCGGGCCGCGCTGACCGACGACCAGCTGGACGCGGTGCCGCCGCAGGCCAAGGAGGACCTCTCGGCCGGGTCCGAGAACCGTACGGCGGTGGTTCCGCGCCCGGCGGTGGCCGTCGACGACCAGGACCGGCTCAACCACACCAGCCGTCTGGAGCTGCCGCCGGAGCCACCCCGGCAGGAGGGGCACCGACAGGGCGGCCGGGGCCGGTTGTCGCGCCGCGGGATGGTGACGATCGCCGCCGCGGTGCTGCTGGCGGTCGCCCTCGGCGTCGGCGTCTGGTACATCAGCGTCGGCCAGTTCACCGAGGTCCCGCCGGTGCTGCGGAAGACCCAGGCGGAGGCCGAGAAGAAGCTGCACGGCGCGGGTCTCGAGGTGAAGGTCGTCAACGAGTTCAGCGATGTCGTCCCCAAGGGGAAGGTCATCGGCTCCAAGCCCGGCCCGGGCGAGCGCGTCCGCGACACCGGCACCGTGACCATCCGGGTCTCCCAGGGGCGGCCGCGGGCCGAGGTGCCCAATGTGGTGGGCATGCCGCTCGCCGAGGCCAAGCGGAAGATCGCGGACCAGGGGCTGACGGTCGGCAAGGTCACCGGCCGCTTCAGCAGTGAGACGGCCCAGGGCTCGGTCCTCTCCACCAGCCCGGGCCCCGACTCCGTGCGCCGCCCCGAGACGCCCGTGTCGATCGTGGTCAGCAAGGGCCGGCCGGTCGACGTCCCGGACGTGGTGGGCGATTCGGTCGACGAGGCCCGGTCCACGCTGGAGGGCGAGGGCTTCAAGGTGAAGGTCGCCGAGCGGCAGGTGTTCTCGGAGGAGGACAAGGGCTCGGTCGCCGAGCAGTCCCCGTCGTCGGACGACAAGGCCGCCAAGGGCGACACGGTGACGCTGACGGTCTCCAAGGGCGTGCAGATGGTCGAGGTGCCGGACGTCACGGGGATGAACGTGGACGACGCCAAGGCGGAGCTGGAGGACGCCGGGTTCAAGGTGAACGTCGAGAAGGCGCTGCTGTTCCCCGGGGACAAGGTGAAGGACCAGTCGGTGGAGGGCGGCGACGAGGCGCCCAAGGGCAGCACGATCACCATCAAGACCGAGGGCGGCGTGTTCTGAGGTTCTGAGGGCTCAGGGACGGATGGCGGCCGCCGGACGGCGAACGCCGTCCGCCCCGGCCGCTCATCCGAAGCTGAGCTCATCCGAAGCTGACCCGCTCCAGCCAGAAGTCCAGCAGCTTCTCATCGCCCAGGATCTCGACGCCCGCGCCGCGGGCCGGGCGCCGCTTGTAGATGATCAGCAGCAGGTCGGTCAGCGGCCCGCGCACCGCGACCGCGGCCTTCTCATGCGCCCGCCGCCAGCTGATCGCGTCGCCGGTGAGGTCGACAACCCACTCCGCCGCCACCTCCGGCGCGGTGTCGGTCGCGTGGAGGTGCAGGGTGCGGCCGGGGCCGAGCAGCTCGCGCATCCAGGGGTGGACCTCGAAGTGCATCGGCAGCGAGCCGAGCGCCAGCCACTCGTCGAACCCGTCCAGGGCCACCTCCTGGTCGAGGGTGTACTCCGCGCCGAGGGCCAGGACCGCGTCGGCCCGGTGGATCGCCGTCTCATGGGTGAAGCGGCGGGCGTAGAAGTCCGCGCGCCCTCCGGCGACCTGCCCGAAGTCCGGCACCGGGGTCCACAGCCGCGCCTCGGGCCCCGCCTCGCGCAGCGTGTCGGCCAGCAGCTGGGCGCCCTCGACCAGCCAGGGGGCCAGCTCGGCGGGGTCCTCCTCCGCGTACGGCGACAGATCGCGGAAGTGCTGGTCGGGCAGCGCTTCGGTGGCCCGGGTGCGCACTATCTCCTCGGCCCACCGATGGGTTCCGCCGAGATGACGCAGCAGCTGCCCGACGTTCCAGCCGGGGCACGTGGGTACGGGGCGGGTCAGATCCGCGCCCTCGATCGAGCCCCGCAACAGCTGGGTCTGCGCGACGATCTCGGAGCAGCGGCGGTCAAAGCTCAGCAGAGTCATGTACGTCACAGTAGGGGCACCCACCGACAGCGGCCCCGGCCCGGGGGCATCACCCCATCCAGAGGAATCACCCCGTCCAGAGGAATCACCCCGTCCGGAGGGCGGCAACGCGGGCCCATCGCACCTGGGACCCTTGGTGGCGTGAGTACGCATCGCATCCGCAACCCCATCGGTGGCCATATCCGTGTGGCCGGTGGCCTCGCCACCGTCGGTCTGGCGCACGCCGCCGACATCGGCGCCGAGACCGTCCAGGTCTTCGTCGCCAATCCGCGCGGCTGGGCCACCCCGGCCGGTACGCCCGCTCAGGACGAGGCGTTCCGCGCCGGCTGCGCCGAGCGGTCGATACCCGTGTACGTCCACGCCCCCTACTTGATCAACTTCGGTTCGCACACCGAGGCCACGGCCGAACGCTCCGTTGCGTCCCTGCGCCACTCGCTCCGCCGCGGCCGGGAGATCGGCGCGCTCGGCGTGGTCGTCCACACCGGTTCGGCGACTGGGGGACGTCCGCGTGCCACGGCGATCGCGCAGGTGCGGGAGCGGGTGCTGCCGCTGCTGGACGAGCTGACCCGGGACGACGACCCCTGGCTGCTACTGGAGCCGACCGCCGGGCAGGGCACCTCGCTGTGCGCGCTGGTGGAGGACCTGGGCCCGTATGTCGAGGCGCTGGACCGGCATCCCCGGCTCGGGGTCTGTCTGGACACCTGCCATGTGTTCGCGGCGGGCCACGACCTCGCCGCTCCGGGCGGGGTGAAGCGGACCCTGGACGAGCTGGTGGCCGTCGCCGGCGAGGGGCGGCTCAGGCTGATCCACGCCAATGACTCCAAGGACGTGGTCGGCGCCCACAAGGACCGGCACGCGAACATCGGCGCCGGGCACATCGGGGCGGAGCCGTTCCGCGAGCTGTTCACCCACCCCGCGACCAACGGGGTGCCGCTGGTCATCGAGACGCCGGGCGGTACGGAGGGGCATGCGGCGGACGTGGCCCGGCTGAAGGAGCTGCGCGACGGGGTGGCCTGAGAACGCGCCGGCGCGTTGAGGAATACCCCTAGGGGGTATACCGTTGACGGTGGTCGACGAATTCCGCGATCAGCGCTGGGGGTATGGACATGCGACAGCATGAGCACACGCAGGGCGGACCTCATGACCACCAGGACCATGGGCATCAGGACCATGGACACCAAGGTCATGGCCACCAAGGTCCTGGGCACCAAGGTCCTGGGCACCAGGAGCACCACGGGAGCGCGACGAGCTGGTCGATGGCCGCCCAGGCCACCCTGCACTGCCTCACCGGCTGCGCCATCGGCGAGGTCGTGGGCATGGCCATCGGCACGGCCCTGGCCTGGCACAACGTCCCGACCATGATCCTGGCGATCGTGCTCGCCTTCGTCTTCGGCTACTCCCTGACGATGCGGGGCGTGCTGCGGGCGGGGCTGGATATGCGCAGCGCGCTGCGGGTGGCCCTGGCGGCCGACACCGTATCGATCACGATCATGGAGCTGGCCGACAACGCGACGATCGTCGTCTTCCCGGGCGCGATGGACGCGACGCTGTCGGACGTTCTCTTCTGGCTCAGCCTGGCCCTGTCGTTCGCGGTGGCCTTCCTGGTCACCACGCCGGTCAACAGGTGGATGATCGCGCGGGGGAAGGGGCATGCGGTGGTCCACCAGTACCACTGACCGCGCGAGGCGGCCCGGCCTACGCGGCGTCCGGCGGGTCTTGACGCCTGCGGCGGACCTTTCCCCTCCCCGCCCCTTCCCACAACTGGGGCTCCGCCCCAGACCCCGGAAGCCAGGCCCCGGGGCCAGGGGCGGGGGCCAGGCCCGGGGGCCAGGGGCGAAGCCCCTGGAGCCCGCCGGACACCCGCTAGAGCTCCGGGCCGTCGCCGGGCTCCTCCTGGTAGGAGTAGCGCTGCTCGGTCCAGGGGTCGCCGATGTTGTGGTAGCCGCGCTCCTCCCAGAAGCCGCGGCGGTCGGCGGTCATGTACTCCACCCCGCGCACCCATTTCGGGCCCTTCCAGGCGTACAGGTGGGGCACCACCAGCCGCACCGGAAAGCCGTGCTCCGCGGTGAGCAGCTCACCGTCCTTGTGGGTGGCGAAAATCGTGGTCTCCGCCATGAAGTCCGACAGCCGCAGATTCGAGCTGAACCCGTATTCGGCCCACACCATCACATGGGTGACGTCGGGCGCCGGCGGTGCGAGCTTCACGATCTCCAGTGCGGAAACCCCGCCCCATTCGGCGTCGAGCATGCTGAATTTGGTGACGCAGTGCAGGTCGGCCATGACCGTCGAGTACGGCAGGGCCGAGAACTCTCCATGTGTCCAGCAGTGTTTTTCGCCGTCCGCCGTGGCGCCGAAGACCCGGAACTCCCATCGGTCCGGCTTGAACTTCGGGACCGGCCCATAGTGCGTAACCGGCCAACCGCGCTGCAGTCGCTGCCCAGGAGGCAGCTTCGCGAGCTCCCCCTCGCGGCTTTCCGACTGACCCATGGGCTCCATGGTCTCAGACCGCCGGGGGTGGTCGTGACCAGGGCATCGGGGACGGGCACAACTCGTACTAAGCGTGCACTTACTGGACGCCCCAACAGGCGCGGTGCGACGATGCGCGGAACCTGCCGTTCCCGATCGGATTGGAAGGAGCCCCTCCGATGCAGGGTGACCCCGAGGTCCTCGAGTTCCTCAACGAGCAGCTGACCGGCGAACTGACCGCGATCAATCAGTACTTTCTGCACTCAAAGATGCAGGACAACTTTGGCTGGACTCGGCTTGCCAAATACACCCGGTCGGAGTCTTTCGATGAGATGAAGCATGCGGAGATCCTCACCGACCGCATCCTTCTTCTGGATGGGCTGCCCAATTACCAGCGGCTCTTCCATGTCCGGGTGGGGCAGACGCTGACCGAGATGTTCCAGGCCGACCGGCAGGTGGAGGTCGAGGCGATCGACCGCCTCAAGCGGGGCATCGAGCTGATGCGGTCCAAGGCGGACATCACCTCGGCGAATCTCTTCGAGTACATCCTCGCCGACGAGGAACTCCACATCGACTATCTCGACACCCAGCTGGAACTGATCGAGAAGCTCGGCGAGCCCCTCTACATCGCCCAGCAGATCGAGCAGCCCAGCGACAACGGCGACAACTACTCCGGGAGCGGCAAGGGCCACTGAGCCCGGGGCGCCAGAAGTCGCGGGCGGCAGAAGTCACCGGCGGCCGAACGCGCAGCGGCAGAACGCGCGGCGACCGAACCGGTCCGCCGGTCCGCCGGTCAGGCCGCCTCGGCCGCCGTCGGCTCCGGGACGGAAGCGGCGGCGGCTGCCGTCGTCGCGGCCGTCGTCAGGACGACCGGGTCCAGCGCCTCGCGCCGGGGGCACGCGCCGCGGCCCAGCAGCGCCTGGATCTTCCGCACGCACGATCCGCAGTCCGTGCCCGCCTTGCAGGCACCGGCGATCTGGCGCGGGGTGCACGCGCCCGTTTCGGCGTGCTCACGCACCTGCTGCTCGGTGATCCCGAAGCATGAGCAGACGTACACGGGCTCTCCAGCGGTGGCGTTGACGATGGCCTTGATCAGTTGACCTTGATCAGTGAGGTAACCCTTACCTTACCTGCCGCGCCGGACCCCCACAACGCGCAGCGGGCGCGGATCGTTGTGATCCGCGCCCCACCTGCGTCTTTGTGATCTCTGCGCCGAGCCCTACTGGTCCCGGTACATCTCCGCCACCAGGAACGCCAGGTCCAGCGACTGGCTGCGGTTGAGCCGCGGGTCGCACGCCGTCTCGTAGCGCTGGTGCAGATCGTCGACGAAGATCTCGTCGCCGCCGCCCACGCACTCCGTGACATCGTCGCCGGTCAGCTCCACATGGATGCCGCCCGGATGGGTGCCCAGCTCCTTGTGGACCTCGAAGAAGCCCTTGACCTCGTCCAGCACATCGTCGAAGCGGCGGGTCTTGTGCCCGGACGCCGCCTCGAAGGTGTTGCCGTGCATCGGATCGCAGACCCAGGCGACCTGCGCACCGGAGGCGGTCACCTTCTCCACCAGGTCGGGCAGCTTCTCACGGATCTTGTCCGCGCCCATCCGGGTGATGAAGGTCAGCCGGCCCGGCTCGCGGTCCGGGTCGATCCGCTCGATCAGCGACAGCGCCTCTTCCGGCGTGGTCGTCGGGCCCAGCTTCACGCCCACCGGGTTGCGGACCTTGGAGGCGAACTCGATGTGCGCCCCGTCCAGCTGCCGGGTGCGCTCGCCGATCCAGACCATGTGGCCGGAGACGTCGTACAGCTCGCCGGTGCGGGAGTCGGTACGGGTCATCGCCGTCTCGTAGTCCAGGATCAGCGCCTCGTGCGAGGAGAAGAACTCGACGGTCTTGAACTCCTCCGGGTCCACCCCACAGGCGTTCATGAAGGCCAGCGCCCGGTCGATCTCGCGCGCCAGCACCTCGTAGCGCTGGCCCGAGGGCGAGGACTTCACGAAGTCCTGGTTCCAGGCGTGCACCTGCCGCAGGTCCGCGTAGCCGCCGGTGGTGAAGGCGCGCACCAGGTTCAGCGTCGAGGCCGACGCCTGGTACATCCGCTTCAGCCGCTGCGGATCCGGGATCCGCGCCTCGGGGGTGAACTCGAACCCGTTGACGGAGTCGCCGCGGTAGGTGGGCAGGGTCACCCCGTCCCGGGTCTCGGTCGGCTTGGAGCGCGGCTTGCTGTACTGCCCGGCGATCCGGCCCACCTTCACCACCGGGACGGACCCGGCGTAGGTCAGCACGGCGCCCATCTGGAGGAGCGTCTTGAGCTTGTTGCGGATCTGGTCGGCGCCCACGCCGTCGAATGCCTCGGCGCAGTCACCGCCCTGGAGCAGAAACGCCTCGCCCCGCGCCACGGCCCCCAGGCGGTGCCGCAGCGCGTCGCACTCGCCCGCGAAGACGAGCGGCGGATAGGACTCGAGCTCAGCGATCACATCGCGCAGAGCCGCTCGGTCCGGCCAATCGGGCTGCTGCGCCGCGGGAAGAGACTGCCAGGTGTGGCCACCGGCGTGGGTTTCAGCGTTCACGGTCACCCGCACAAGGTTACGGGGTCTCCACGGCCGTCCAGCCCGTTGCCCAAAGGATGAGACACCGTCCATCACGCCGTGGCCCACCTCGCTCCCGCGACCCCGCCCCGGCACATCCGGAAGCCGGGCCGCAAGAACGGGCGTTCGGGCATCCTGCGGCGGATTACGGCCATGTCGTGAAGAGAACGTGATGGAAGCGTGCCCTCCTCGGACGCTGGTCGAGGCCGGTCCACCCGGGCCGGCGCCGACACCCGAAGGAGAGACGCCATGAGCAAGACCCCGAAGGCCCCGAAGCACCTGAGGACGTGGCTCCGCGGCGGCGCGACCGCCCTCGCGGCCGTCGCCTCGCTCGTCCTGCTGCCGTTCGCGGCCTCCCCCGCCCAGGCGGACTCGTCGGCCATCCCGTCCGGGATGACCTGGACCGTGCTCGCGAAGGGGACCAACGGCACGGTCCGGGTGGGGGCCGATGCCTCGACCGACGCCTACAACGGTGACACCGCCGCGACCGCGACGCTGCCCTTACTGTGCCTGAGAGTGAACGGCAGCGCCGTGCCCGCGGGGATCACCCCGGACTTCTACGCCGGCTGGTCGCGCGGCACCGTGGCCGCGACGCCGCCCGTGCTGGGCAAGTCGCTGACCAGCCGGGCCGCGGCGGACGCGATCTGTGCGCAGTACTACGGCGCGGACTGGCGCGAGGCCGAGTTCCACGACGGCCGGTACGGCGCCAACCTGGAGGCGAGCGGTGGCTGGTCCTTCTGGGCGTACGGCTACGTGCCCGAAGGCACCCGCTTCTGGACCGCGATCAACGATCAGCCCGCCAACCCCTGGAACTGATCCTGTAGGGTCTTCGACATGTTCGCGCGACTGACCATGACCTGGTGGTGGACCGCTCATCCGGCGGCCCACTGAATCGCGCACTCCCAAGATCTCGCGAAGGCCGCCCGAGGGGCGGCCTTCGGCGTTTCCGCGGGTCGTTCCTCATTACGGAAGGAATCACCCGCCATGCAGAACCCCCACGCCCAGGACGTCGTCGCACGGCTGCTCTCCGACGACGCGCCGCCCTTCGCCCTGCTGCACCGCCGCACCCCCGGCCGGGCGCCCGACACCGTCGAGGTGCTGCTCGGCCCGGTCGGCGAGGTGGAGCGGCTGACCGACATCCCGCTGCCGACCGGGACCCCGCGGGACGGCGCCCCGGTGGCGGACGCCCTCGCGCTGGTGCCGTTCCGGCAGATCCGCGAGCGCGGGTTCGAGGTGCGCGACGACGGCACGCCGCTGGCCGTGCTGCGCCCGGAGGAGACCTACGAGCTGCCGCTCGCCGAGGCGCTGGAGGCGCTGCCCGGGCACCCGGTGCGGGTCGAGGACGGGGCGTTCGACGTGGACGACGCCGCTTACGCGGACATCGTGAGCCGGGTCATCGAGGACGAGATCGGCACCGGCGAGGGCGCCAACTTCGTCATCCGGAGGACGTTCCGGGGCGAGATCCCGGGGTTCGGGAGTACCGACGCGCTCGCGCTCTTCCGGCGGCTGCTGGCCGGTGAGCGGGGCGCCTACTGGACGTACGTGGTGCGGCTGGCGGACGGGCGGACGCTGGTGGGGGCCAGCCCCGAGGTGCACGTACGGATGTCGGGGGGAACCGTCGTGATGAACCCGATCAGCGGGACGTACCGCTACCCCGAGGGCGGGCCGAGCGCCGAGGGGCTGCTGGAGTTCCTGCACGACCGCAAGGAGGTGGAGGAGCTGTCCATGGTCGTGGACGAGGAGCTGAAGATGATGTGCACCGTCGGCGACATGGGCGGGACGGTGATCGGGCCCCGGCTCAAGGAGATGGCGCACCTCGCGCACACCGAGTACGAGCTGCGCGGGCGCTCCTCGCTCGACGTCCGGGAGGTGCTCCGCGAGACGATGTTCGCGGCGACCGTCACCGGCTCCCCGGTGCAGAACGCGTGCCGGGTGATCGAGCGGTACGAGCCCGGCGGCCGCGGCTACTACGCGGGGGCGCTCGCGCTGATCGGACGGGACGGCGGTGGCGCCCAGACCCTGGACTCGCCGATCCTGATCCGCACCGCCGACATCGACGCCGGGGGATCGCTGAAGGTGGCCGTCGGCGCCACGCTGGTCCGCCACTCGGACCCGCGCGGCGAAGTGGCCGAGACGCACGCCAAGGCGGCCGGGGTGCTGACCGCGCTGGGCGTCCGGCCCGCGCCCGTACGGCCGGAGGCGGACGGGCCGCGGCCCCGGCTCACGGACGATCCGCGGGTACGGGCGGCGCTGGACGCGCGGCGGGCGGACCTGGCGCCGTTCTGGCTGCGGATGCGGACCCGCGAGGAGCCCCGGACCGGGGGGCTGTCCGGACATGCCCTGGTGATCGACGCCGAGGACACCTTCACCGCGATGCTCGCGCATCTGCTGCGCACCTCGGGGCTGACCGTGACCGTGCGGCGGTACGACGAGCCGGGGGTGCGGGAGGCGGCGCTGGCGCACCGGGGGCCCGTGGTGCTCGGCCCGGGTCCCGGCGACCCGGGCGACACCGCCGACCCGAAGATGCGCTTCCTGCGGGCGCTGGCCGCCGAGCTGGTGGCCGGGCACCGGCACGGGCTGCTGGGGGTCTGCCTGGGGAACGAGCTGATCGCGGCCGAGCTGGGGCTGGAGATCGTACGCAAGGACGTGCCGTTCCAGGGCGCACAGGAGCGGATCGACTTCTTCGGGCGCGAGGAGACCGTCGGCTTCTACAACACCTTCACGGCGCGCTGCGACGAGGCGGCGGAGACGGAGCTGGCGATGCACCGCGTGGAGCTGAGCCGGGACCGGGCGACCGGCGATGTGCACGCGCTGCGCGGGCCGGGCTTCGCCGGGGTGCAGTTCCACCCGGAGTCGGTGCTGTCGCGGGACGGGGCGGCGCTGGTGGCGGAGCTGCTGGCGGCCGTCCTGGTCTGAAGGGCCCGCAGGCCCGGGGAACGGCTGGCTCGAAAGGCCCGCAGACCCGGGGAACGGCTGGCCCGAAAGGCCCGCAGACCCGGGGAACGGCTGGCCCGAAAGGCCCGCAGACCCGGGGAACGGCTGGCCCGAAAGCCCCGCAGACCCGGGGAACGGCTGGCCCGAAAGCCCCGCAGACCCGGGGAACGGCTGGCCCGAAAGCCCCGCAGACCCGGGGAACGGCTGATCCGAAAGGCCCGCGCCGCCAAGGGACGGCTGGTCCGACGGGCCCACCGGCCCGGACGGCGGCGTGACGATGGGCCGGGCGCGACTTCCGCGCCCGGCCCATCGCCGTACTGCACCCAGACGGCCTCAGCCGAAGAAGACCTCGGCCTCGGCGTAGAGCGAGGGATCGACCGTCTTGAGCCGTGCGGTCGCCTCGGCAAGCGGTACCCGGATGATGTCGGTGCCGCGCAGCGCGACCATCTTTCCGAAGTCCTCGTCCCGGACCGCGTCGATGGCGTGCAGCCCGAAGCGGGTGGCGAGCCAGCGGTCGAAGGCGCTGGGCGTGCCCCCGCGCTGGACATGGCCGAGGACGGTGGTGCGGGCCTCCTTGCCGGTGCGCTTCTCGATCTCCTTGGCCAGCCACTCGCCGACCCCGGAGAGCCGGACATGGCCGAAGGAGTCCAGCGTGTCGTCCTTGAGGACGGCGTCGCCGTCCTTGGGCATCGCGCCCTCGGCGATGACCACGATCGGGGCGTAGCGGATCTTGAAACGGGATTCGACCCAGGCGCAGACCTGGTCGACATCGAAGCGCTGCTCGGGGAGGAGGATGACATTGGCGCCGCCGGCGAGCCCCGAGTGCAGGGCGATCCACCCGGCGTGACGGCCCATCACCTCGACGACGAGCACGCGCATATGCGATTCGGCGGTGGTGTGGAGCCGGTCGATGGCCTCGGTGGCGATGTTGACGGCGGTGTCGAAGCCGAAGGTGTAGTCGGTGGCGGACAGGTCGTTGTCGATGGTCTTGGGGACGCCGACGCAGCGGAGGCCGTAGTCGTCGGAGAGCCGGGCGGCGACGCCGAGGGTGTCCTCGCCGCCGATCGCGATCAGCGCGTCGACCTCCTGCTTGACCAGGTTCTCCTTGACCCGGCGGATGCCGTCCTCGCTCTTGAGCGGGTTGGTGCGGGAGGAGCCGAGGATGGTGCCGCCGCGTGGCAGGATGCCGCGCACCGCGCGGATGTCGAGGGGAACGGTGTCGTTCTCGAGAGGGCCGCGCCAGCCGTCCCGGAAGCCGATGAAGTCATAGCCGTATTCCTGTACGCCCTTGCGCACGACGGCGCGGATGACCGCGTTGAGCCCGGGGCAGTCACCGCCGCCGGTCAGCACTCCGACCCGCATCGTTTCTTCCCTTCTCCCGTGGAATCCCGTGATTGGGCCCGGTACGGAGAGCCACGCTAACGGTGATCCAGGTCACACGGGATGGGGCGTCGGACGATTCCCGTGCGAATCAAGGGAGTTGGTTTTGAACTTCACCCGTACGAGGGGGTGACGCACTGTCACCGGCCTCGGCCGGACGGCGTCAGGCGTCGTCCAGGCCGCGCTCGATGGCGTAGCGGACCAGCTCCACGCGATTGTGCAGCTGGAGCTTGCCGAGGGTGTTCTGGACGTGGTTCTGCACCGTGCGGTGCGAGATGACCAGCCGCTCGGCGATCTGCTTGTACGAAAGCCCCTTGGCCACCAGCCGCAGCACCTCCGTCTCACGCTCGGTGAGCTGCGGGGCGGCGGGCTGGTCGGCGGCGGTGGGGGCGGGCTCGCCCGCGAGCCGCCGGTACTCGCCGAGCACCAGGCCCGCGAGGCCGGGGGTGAACACCGGGTCACCGGCCGCCGTACGGCGCACCGCGTCCAGCAGCTCCTCGGTGCTGGCCGACTTCAGCAGATAGCCGGTGGCCCCGGACTTGACCGCCTCCAGGACGTCCGCGTGCTCACCGCTCGCGGAGAGCACCAGCACCCGCAGCTCGGGGCGGTCGGCGAGGACGTCCTTGCACACCTCGACCCCCGGCAGCCCGGGCAGGTTGAGGTCGAGCACCAGGACGTCGGGCCCCACGGCCTTGGCCCGGCGGACCGCCTGCGGGCCGTCCCCGGCCGTGGCCACCACGTCGAACCCGGCCTCGGACAGGTCCCGGGCCACCGCGTCGCGCCACATCGGATGGTCGTCGACCACCATCACCGTCACCGGGCGGCCGTCGTGCTGAGCGGTCATCGTGCCGCTTCCCCCTTCTGCTTCGCCTTCTTCGCCGACGCCTTCGGAACCGTCAACTCCACCTCGGTGCCCTGCCCCGGTGCCGAGATCCACTCCGCGGTGCCGCCGAGGTCGCGCAGCCGTCCCCGGATCGACAGGGCCACCCCCAGGCGGCCCTCCGCCTCCGCGTCCGCCAGCCGCCCCTCGGGGATGCCGGGGCCGTCGTCCCGTACGGTCACCATCACCGCGTCCGGCTCGTCCTCCAGCAGGATCCAGGTGTGGGCGTCCTCCCCGGCGTGGACCCGGACGTTGTCCAGGGCGGCGCCGACGGCGGCGGCCAACTCCCCGGCGACGCCCGCCGGGAGGAGCACCGGGGCGCCCGGTTCGGAGAAGGTGACCCGGGAGCCCGCGTGCGGGGCCAGCAGGGCCCGCAGATCGCAGGGGCCGCCGTCGGAGTGCTCGGGGCCGGGCGGGGAGGGCGGGACCGGCGGGCCGTCCGGGTCCGGGAGACCGCCCACGTCGGCCGTGGCCTCCGGCCCGTCCCCCGTACCCGGCGGAGTGCGCGGCCGGGTCACCAGACCGGTGGAGACCAGGGTCCGCAGCGCGATCTCCTGTTCCCCGGCCATCCGGCCGAGTTCGGCCGCCTCGCCGCCGATCGCGGCGCCGCGCCGCTGCACCATGGCGAGCACCTGGAGCACGCTGTCGTGGATGTCGCGGGCCAGCCGCTCCCGCTCCCGGGTGGCCGCCTCGATGCGCAGCGCTCGGGCGAGGGTGCGCTCACTGGCGCGGGCCACCTCGACCACATAGCCGATGCCCACGCTCGCCACCCACACCAGCGACAGCATGTGGACGGTGTCCTGGGCGAATCCGCCGCGCTCGATCACATTGGCGGCGCAGACCACGGTGGAGGCCGAGGCGCCCCAGCGCCAGCCGCCCTTGATGGCGAAGCCGAGGACCGCGCCCATCGTCCATATGGAAGGCAGCGTGGGCGTGCCCTCGGCGATCCGGTCGTGGCTGTCCACGAGCGGGGTGAGCAGAATGCCGGTCACCGCGATGCCGAGGTCGCCGACGAGAAACCGCCGGGTGCAGCGCTCGGCCGAGGCGACCATCCGGAAGGTGAGCGCCGTCCACAGCGTCAGCACCGCCATGTAGACGACGGCGCCGATCGGATGGTCGTAGTCGTCGAAGGAGTAGACGCACAGGCCGAGCGCGTAGAGCAGGGTGAGCACCCGGTAGGCGGTCAGCGCCTGCCACAGCGGCTGCTCGACGGACATCCGCACCACGCGCTCGCCCCCGGCGCGTTCTCGTCTGGACCGCTCCGTCACGTCCCCCACCCCCGGTGCCGGCGCGGCTAGGCGCCGGACTTGTGTTTGTCCTTCTCCTTCTCGGCCTGCTTCTTCTCGGCCTGCTTCCGGGCCGCCTCCGCCTCCGCGATCTGCCGCTTGGCGGCGGTGGCGTAGATGTCCACGTACTCCTGGCCGGAGAGCTTCATGATCTCGTACATGACCTCGTCGGTCACCGAGCGCAGGATGAAGCGGTCGCCGTCCATGCCGTGGTAGCGGCTGAAGTCCAGCGGCTTGCCGATCCGGATGCCGGGCCGCATCAGCTTCGGCATGACCTTGCCGGGGGGCTGGATCTTCTCGGTGTCGATCATCGCCACGGGGATCACCGGGGCGCCGGTCGCGAGCGCGACCCTCGCCAGACCGCCCGGCTTGCCCCGGTAGAGCCGTCCGTCGGGCGAGCGGGTGCCCTCGGGGTAGATGCCGAAGAGCTCACCGCGCTTGATCACCTCGATGCCCGCCTTGATGGCGGCCTCGCCGGCGCCGCGCGAGCCCGAGCGGTCCACCGGGAGTTGCCCGACGCCCTTGAAGAAGGCCGCCGTGAGCCGCCCCTTGACCCCGGGGGTGGTGAAGTACTCCTGCTTGGCGATGAAGGTGACCTTGCGGTCGAGCACCGCGGGCAGGAAGAAGGAGTCGGAGAAGGAGAGGTGGTTGCTCGCGAGGATGGCCGGACCCTCGGCGGGGATGTGCTCCAACCCCTCCACCCAGGGCCGGAAGGTGAGCTTCAACGCACCACCCACCGACAGCTTCATAGCGCTGTAGAACAACCGGGACCTCCTGTATCCGACGAGGAGACCTTAACCTGCCTACCCGGTATGCGGCGCGCCGCGTACGCTGAGGACCTCGAGCCCGCTTCCCCAGCGATCGGAGATCCGTGGTGCCGCTCCTGCCCGGAGCCGAGCCGTTCCGCCACGACGGCGGAGAGATCGGCGTCCTCGTCTGTCACGGATTCACCGGCTCCCCGCAGTCCGTGCGGCCCTGGGCCGACCATCTCGCGGCCCGTGGTCTGACCGTTTCACTCCCGCTGCTTCCCGGCCATGGCACGCGCTGGCAGGATCTCGCCGTCACCGGCTGGCAGGACTGGTACGCGGAGGTGGACCGCGAGCTGGGCAGGCTCTCCCGGGCCTGCGAGCGGGTGTTCGTCTGCGGTCTGTCGATGGGCGGGGCGCTCGCGCTGCGGCTGGCCGCCCAGCACGGCGCGGCGATCAGCGGCGTGGCCGTCGTGAATCCGGCCAACCGCATCCACGATCCGCTGGCCGTGGCCCTTCCGGTGCTGCGCCATCTGGTGCCGTCGGTGAAGGGCATCGTGAGCGACATCGCCAAGCCGGGGGCGCGGGAGTCGGGCTACGACCGGATGCCGCTGCACGCCGTGCACTCGATGCGCCGCTTCTACCGGGTGGTGGACGCCGAACTGCCGCAGGTGACCCAGCCGCTGCTGGTACTGCACAGCCCCCAGGACCATGTGGTGCCGCCGGCCGACTCCGAGCGCATCCTGAGTCAGGTGTCCTCGCGGGACGTCACCGAGCGGCTGCTGGAGCGCAGCTACCACGTGGCGACGCTGGACCACGACGCCGAGTTCATCTTCGAGGAGACGGACACGTTCATCACCCGGCTGACGGCGGGTATGGGTGAAGACACCACCCGGACCGGCCTCGGGAAGGGCAGCGGAAAGGAGGGGGCGGCGGCCAGTGGCTGAGCACGACTCGAATGGACACGAGGCGGATGCGCGGCGGGACGACGACGCCGCCTTCGCCGCGATCGTCGCCGCGTACGGGGAGGAACCGCAGGACCCGCCCGGCGCCGAGCGATGGCCCGCCGCCGAGAACCTCGACGAGGAGCGGGACCGGGACCGCCGGTCCTCGGCGGACGGCGACACCGACGCCGACACCGACACCGACGGGTCCGGTGACGGCGAGGCGGCCACGGGCGGGCCGACCAAGCCCGACAAGACCGGGAAGCCGGGCGGCTTCATCGTCTACGCCCCGGGCGTGGGCCCCCGCGACTGGGAGCCCGACGAGCCGTCCGAGGACGACTTCGACGAGACCGACGAGGGCCATTTCGTCCCGCCCGAGCCGCCTCCGCTGCCCGAGTCCGACACCACCTCCCGCTTCGCCTGGCTCGGTGTGCTGGGCGGGCCGCTGCTCCTGCTCGGAGTGGTGCTGTTCCAGGTGGAGATGGTCTGGTGGATCGCCACGCTGGGCGTCGGCGGTTTCCTCGGCGGCTTCGTCACGCTGGTGCTGCGGATGAAGGACGACGACGAGGACGAGGACGACGACCCGGGGCGCGGCGCCGTCGTCTGACCTCGGGGCTCCGGATGACCCCCGGGCTCCGGATGACCCCCGGGCTCCGGATGACCCCGGGGCTCCGGAGCCGGGCGCGCCCCGGCTCCGGCTCATGCCCGGCCGATCAGACCGGGGACACCCGGGGCAGCCTGAGCGCGGCCAGCACCGGAAGGTGGTCCGTGGCCGCGCGGAGGTCCGCGTCGGTGACGCCCGGCAGCCCGGCCGGGACCCCACAGCCGATGATCTCGATGCCCTCGGAGGCGAAGACGGCGTCGATGCGCTGATGCGGGTCCTCGGGGGAGAAGGTGGCCTCGCTCCCCCAGGGCTCGGTGGCCCAGCCGTCCCGCAGCTTCCCCGCGATCCGGCGGAAGGCGCGGCCGTCCGGCCGGTCGTTGATGTCACCGGCCGCGATGGCGTACGGGACGTCCAGCGCGGCCAGGTGGTCGAGCAGCATCCCGGCCTGGTCGTAGCGCTCGGCCGCGGCGAGGCTCAGATGGCAGCTGACCACGCCCAGCCGGACGCCGTTGCCATTGCCGTCGCCGTTCTCCGGGCCGCCGGTGTCGCGGTGGCCGCCGCCGAAGCGCAGCACGGCGGTGGCGAAACCGCGCCGGTGCAGCCCGGGGACGCGGGGCAGCAGAGTGTCCTCGGCGCGCTCCACATGGGCGCGCAGCGAGGTGAGGATCATTGGGCCCGCGGCGGTGGCCCCGCCCGTGGTGTAGACGAGGCCGGTCTCCCGGGCCAGCCAGGCGGCGGCCTTGCGCCAGCGGAAGAAGCGCGGCGCCTCCTGGACGCAGACGACATCGGGGGCACAGGCCCGGATCACCCGGGCCAGCGCCTCACGGTCGTCCCGCATCGAGCGGATGTTGTAGCTGAGCACCCGCACCACCGCCGCGTCCGGGCCGGTGCTGGATGCGGGCAGGTCCGTGAGCGGCACGTTCCCCCTCGTGTCTCAGCCCTGGCGGGCCAGGTCCGCGGCGCCGACGAGCCCGGCCTTTCCGCCGAGCTGGGCGGCGAGCACCTGGGCGTGCGGACGCCACTGATTGCCCACCAGCCAGCGCCGGAAGGACTTGCGGATCGGCTCCAGGACGAGGTCGCCCTCGTCGGAGACCCCGCCGCCGACGATGAACGCCGAGGGGTCGAAGAGCGAGGCGAGGTCGGCGAGCCCGGCCCCGGCCCAGCGGGCCAGCTCACGGAAGGAGTCGATGGCGACGGGGTCGCCCTGGCGGGCGGCGTCGCTGATGTGCTTGCCCTCGATGCCCTCGGAGGTGCCGTCGCCGAGGCCGAGCAGGACCGTGGCGTTCTCCGGGGTGGCGGCGGCGCGCTGCCTGGCGTAGCGGACCAGGGCACGGCCGGAGGCGTACTGCTCCCAGCAGCCCTGGCTGCCGCAGCCGCACAGCAGCCCGTCCGGGACGACCCTTATGTGGCCGAACTCGGCCGCGACGCCGAACCGGCCGCGGTGCAGCTTGCCGCCGATGATGATGCCCCCGCCGAGGCCGGTGCCGAGGGTGATGCAGACGACGTCGTCATGGCCGACCCCGGCGCCGAAGCGGTACTCGCCCCAGGCCGCGGCGTTCGCGTCGTTCTCCACCACGACGGGCAGGCCGACGCGCTGCTCGACCTTGTCCTTGAGCGCCTCGTGCCGCCAGTTGATGTTGGGCGCGAAGAGCACCGTGGCGCGCTTGTCGTCCACGTAGCCGGCCGCGCCGATGCCCACGGCCTCGATGTCATGACCCTCGCTGACGATGCGCACCGCGTCCGCGATGGCGTCGACGACTCCCTCGGGAGTGTGCGGGGTCGAAACCTGGCTCGTCTCGAGAATCGAGCCCTCTTCGTCGACCACGCCGGCCGCGATCTTCGTGCCGCCGATGTCGACGCCGATGGTGAGTCCCATGAGTCCCTCAGTTATTTGGTCGAACCCCGCCGAGGCTAACGGTACCGGAGGTGGCGCTCAGTCGAGGTCGATGTGTTCACTACTCGAACTCTCGGATTGCTCCCCACTGCCCTTGGAGTCGCCCTCGGCGCCCTGGGTCCAGCGCCGCTCCTGGCCGGTCACGGCGGCGCGATAGGCGGCGAGCAGTTCGGATCCGGCGCTGGCGAGGTGTTCGAAAACCTCTGGATTGCGCTCTATGACCGGTTCTACGCTGGCCTTCGCCTGTGCGATCAATTGTTGTACGGCACCCTGAACCGCCGCTCCGGCGATCGGCGCCTGGGCGACCTTCTCGGCGAGCGCGTCGGCCAGCTTGAGGAACTCCTCGGCCACGCTCCCCGGCTCCTCGGTGGTCTGCCGGGCCCGCTGCCTGGCCCGCTCGGCGGCCAGGTCCTCCTCACAGGCCCGCTCCCAGGCGTCGGGGTCGATCTCGGTGACCGGCACATCGGTGACCGGGGGCTCCGGGGGGCGCTCGGTGGCATCGCTCATGGCGAACTCCTGCGGCGGGGATGCTGGCTGCCCGGTGACGTTCATCCGGGCTTGTGACCGACGTTACCCGAAGGAGGGGGCGGGGTCAGAGCCGGAGACCGGCCGTCGTGGACGCGGGCGTCAGAGCCGGAGACGGGCGGTCGGGGACGCGGGCGTCAGAGCCGGAGACGGGCCGTCGGGGACGCGGGCGTCAGAGTCGGAGACGGGCCGTCGGGGACGTGGGCGTCAGACCCGCTTCGGCCACAGGTCCGGGTCGGGCGTGAAGCGCACCTGGAGCCATCCGTCCCGCAGCCCGGCGCCGGAGACGGTGCAGCGGCGCAGGGCGGACGGCAGCGGCAGCACCCGGTGGAACGGCGCGACGGTGACGATCAGTTCGTCGCCCCGGCGCACCAGGGAGAGCCCGTCGCGGGCGGCGCCGGGCAGCGGCAGCCGCCACAGCAGCACCCCGTCCTCGGCCAGCCGGTCCTCGACGGTCCAGGGGTCGGGGGCGGGCCGGTCGGGCCGCGCCCCGGGCGCCCCGACGGCCCCGGCGAGATCGGCGAGCCCGGCCGGGGCGCGCCGGGCGCCGTCGCCGGGGTGCGGCTCGGCCCGTTGAGCGTCGCCGGGGTGCGGCTCGGCGGGCCGCGGGTCGCCGAGGCCGTGCGGATCGCGGCCCAGATGCGGCAGCTCACGGACCGGGACGGCGGGGGCCCACTGCTCGTACAACTCCTTGAGCGCGTCCTGCTGCTGGCCCGACAGCGCGGCGAGCCACGGGTCGGAGGTGCCGGTGGGCAGCAGCCGGTTGGCGATCACCGCCTCCACCCGGCAGCCGTGCAGCGCGAGACCGGCGCGGGCGGTGCGCAGCGCCCGGTCGGCGAGCGGTCCGGGCTCCACGACCAGCCGTACCGTGGTGGCCTCGGACTCGATCACCCCCTGGACGGCGGCCAGCTCCCGCTCCCAGCGCTCGGCCGTCTCGTACAGCTTCTGCGCGGGCATCGGCACCCCCGCCAGCTGGGCGAGCATCGGCCGCAGCGCGCGGGCCGCCTGCCGCTCGGCGGGCAGCAGCCGCCGCAGATAGCGCCGCAGCTGCTCGGGCAGCGCGAGCACCGCGACGGTGTCCGGCGCGGGCGGCATGTCGACGACGAGGACGTCCCAGCCGGTGCCGGGCGGGGCGGTCTGGGCGGCGCGCAGGGCGCGCAGCAGCGCGATGGCCTCCACCCCGGGCAGGGCGGTGAGCTCCTCGCCGTCCAGTGGGGTGGCGCCGAGCAGGTCGAGCAGGCCGTGGCCGCGATCCTGGAGGGCGGTCAGCTCACCGCGGAACCACTCGTCCGTGACGATCCGCGCGGCCCACAGCCCCGGCGCGAGCTCGGCGGGTACGGACCACGGCAGCCGGTCCGCCGAGCGACCGGGTACGGACCGCGGCGCGCCGATGCCGAGCAGCGCCTCGGGGGTGCCGTCGGAGTCGGCGGTGAGCAGCAGGGTCCGCTGTCCCTCGCGGGCGGCGGCGAGGGCGGTCGCGGCGGCCACGGTGGTGCGGCCCGCGCCGCCGGTACCGGTGACGAGGACCGTACGCATGAAGGGAGCCTCCGGCAGGGGGTTACGTCGGTGTGCGCGGCGCGGGTCCGGTGCTCCGCACCCGCCGGAGCGTACCCCGCGCCGTGGATCACCCCGGGCACCGTCGGGGCCCGGGGTGGTCCGGGATGGTCGGAGGTGGTCCGGGGTGATCGGAGGTGGTCCGGGGTGGTCGGAGGTGGTCCGGGGTGGTCCGGGTGGGTCAGGCGCCCTCGACGCGCTTCTTCAGGCCCGCGAGCGCGCGGTCGATGATGACCTTCTCGGCCTTGCGCTTGATCATGCCCAGCATGGGGATCTTGACGTCGACCGTGAGCTGGTACGTCACCTCGGTGCTCTTGCCGCCGTCGAGCGCCGAGAGCCGGTAGGAGCCGTCAAGGGTGCGCAGCATCTGGGACTTGACCAGGGACCAGTTGACCTGGTCGTCGCCGGTCCAGCTGTACTGGAGGGTGTAGTCGTCCTTGATCGCGCCGGCGTCGAGCAGCATCCGCACCTGCTCGGCGCGCCCCTGGGCGTCCTTGGTGAGGATGTCGGCCTCCTTCACCTCACCGGACCACTCCGGGTAACGGTCGAAGTCGGCGATCACCTCCATCACGTCGGCCGGGGCCGCCTCGATCGTGATGCTCGAGCTGGTGTGTTCCGCCATCGCCGTGGCTCCTCCGTACCGGTCCGCCGCATGGGATCTCTGCGGCTGAAGGCTACCGCGCGCGGGTCACCACTCCAGGGTCCAGGGGGTGCCGGAGGAGGCGAAGTGTCCGACATTGACGCACTCGGTGGCCCCGATCCGCATACGGCGGGCGAGCGGCTGATGGACGTGGCCGAAGAGGGAGTACTTGGGGCGGACGGTGTGGATCGCCTCCAGCAGGGCGGCGCTGCCCCGCTCGAAGCGGCGGGCGACGGTGTCGTAGCAGAGGTCGGGCACCTCCGGTGGAATGTGGGTGCAGAGCACGTCCACCTCGCCGAGGGCCGCGATCTTCGCAGCGTAGGTCTCGTCGTCGATCTCATAGGGGGTGCGCATCGGCGTGCGCAGCCCGCCGCCCACGAAACCGAAGACCAGCCCGCCTATCTCGACGCGCTCGCCGTCGAGGACGGTGGTGCCGGACTGGGCGTACTCCGGCCACAGCGACGGCATGTCGACATTTCCGTAGGTGGCGTACGTCGGGGTGGGGAACGCGGCGAAGAGTTCGGCGTACTGGCGGCGGACGGCGGCCTCTATGGCCGCGTTGCGGTCCAGCCCCTCCCACAGCCGGTTGCCGAGCACCCGGGCCTCCTCGAAGCGGCGGGCGGTGCGCAGTTCGACCAGCCGGTCGGCGTTCTCGACCCCGAAGAGATCGGGGAAGATGCCACGTGAGTGATCGGCGTAGTCGAGGAAGAGGACGAGGTCACCGAGACAGATCAGGGCGTCCGCCCCGTCGCCGGCCTTCTCGAGGTCCTCACTGTTGCCATGCACGTCACTCACCACGTGGACTCGCATGCGTGTCACCCTAAGACGTAAGGGCCCGCGCCCGTAAGGTGTTCCGCCCGCACCGCCCCGCGTCTACCTGCGGTTCCTTAGCGGACGCGGCGCCCGTCGACTAGTCTGCGGGCAGCAGGAAGGCGGTGTGTGACGCATCGAACATCTGGGCAGGAACCCCTATCCCGGAAGCGTACCGATGGGTAACGTCCGGGCCGTCCACCACCCCCCATGCCCTGCAGCGGCGCCGGCGCCCCACGAGGAGCAGCAGTCTTGCGCGAGTTCAGCCTTCCGGCCCTGTACGAGGTCCCGGCCGACGGCAATCTGACGGATCTCATCCGCCGCAATGCCGCACAGCATCCCGATGTCGCCGTGGTCGGCCGCAAGGTCGACGACCGATGGGAGGACGTGACCGCGACCGCGTTCCTGGCGGAGGTGCGCGCCGCCGCCAAGGGCCTGATCGCGGCCGGTGTGGAGCCGGGCGACCGGGTCGGCCTGATGTCCCGGACCCGCTACGAGTGGACGCTGCTGGACTTCGCCATCTGGAGCGCGGGCGGGGTCACCGTTCCGGTGTACGAGACGAGTTCGCCGGAGCAGGTCCAGTGGATCCTCAGCGATTCGGGCGCGGTGGCCGCGCTGGTCGAGACCGGCGTCCACGAGGCCGCCGTCGAGGCCGTCCGGGACACCCTGCCCGCCCTGAAGCACGTCTGGCGGATCGAGGGCGACGCCGTCGGGACGCTGCGGAAGCTGGGCGAGGACGTGCCCGAGGAGAAGGTGGACGAACGCTCCTCGATCGCCAACGCCGACTCCCCCGCCACCATCGTCTACACCTCGGGCACCACCGGCCGCCCCAAGGGCTGTGTCCTCTCCCACCGCAGCTTCTTCGCCGAGTGCGGCAACGCGGTGGCCCGGCTCAAGCCGATCTTCAACACCGGTGAGTCGTCGGTGCTGCTGTTCCTCCCCGAGGCCCATGTCTTCGGGCGGCTGGTGGAGATCGCGGCGGTGCTGGCGCCGATCAAGCTCGGCCATGTGCCGGACGTGAAGTCCCTGACCGATGAACTCGCCGCGTTCCGGCCCACGTTGGTGCTGGGCGTGCCGCGCGTCTTCGAGAAGGTCTACAACTCGGCGCGGGCGAAGGCCCAGTCCGAGGGCAAGGGCAAGATCTTCGACAAGGCGGCCGACACCGCCATCGAGTACAGCAAGGCGCTGGACACCCCGGGCGGGCCGTCCTTCGGGCTCCGCTTCAAGCACAAGGTCTTCGACCGGCTGGTCTACAGCAAGCTGCGGGCCGTGCTGGGCGGCCGGGCCACCCACGCCATCTCCGGCGGGGCGCCGCTGGGCGAGCGGCTGGGCCACTTCTACCGGGGCATCGGCTTCACGGTCCTGGAGGGGTACGGCCTGACGGAGTCCTGCGCGGCGACCACCTTCAACCCCTGGGACCGGCAGAAGATCGGCTCGGTCGGGCAGCCGATGCCGGGCACGGTGGTGCGCATCGCCGACGACGGCGAGGTGCTGCTGCACGGTGAGCACCTCTTCACCGAGTACTGGAACAACGAGACGGCCACGGCGGATGCGCTGTCGGACGGCTGGTTCCACACCGGGGACGTGGGCACGCTCGACGAGGACGGCTACCTCACCATCACCGGCCGGAAGAAGGAGATCATCATCACCGCGGGCGGCAAGAACGTCGCCCCGGCGGTGATAGAGGACCGGATCCGGGCCCATGCCCTGGTGGCCGAGTGCATGGTCGTCGGCGACGGCCGCCCCTTCGTGGGCGCGCTGGTCACGGTGGACGAGGAGTTCCTGCCGCGCTGGGCGGCCGAGCACGGCAAGCCCGAGGGCGTGACGGTGGCGGAGCTCCGCGAGGACCCGGACCTGCTGGCCGAGATCCAGCGGGCGGTGGACGACGGCAACGCGGCGGTGTCCAAGGCGGAGTCGATCCGGAAGTTCCGGGTCCTGGCGACGCAGTTCACCGAGGACTCCGGGCATGTGACGCCCTCGCTGAAGCTGAAGCGGAACGTGGTGGCGAAGGACTTCGCCTCGGAGATCGAGGCCATCTACCGCGGTTGACGGCGGCCGCCGGGCCGTGGAGGCCCGGGGGCGCGCCCCCGGGCCCCCACGGGGTGTCCTGCGGACTACGCGGCGGAGCCGCATATCGATGCTTCCCCTCCCCCTACGCCTGCGGCGGGCTGCTCCCCTCCCCGCCCCTTCCCACACAGCGTCGATGTGCGGCTCCGCCGCGTGGGGGCTCCGCCCCAGCCCCCGCTCCTCAAACTCCCCCAGCTACCGCTGGGAGGTGCCCCCTGGAGAGGCTGGAAAGCGGGGCTCCGGCCCAGACCCCGGGGTCCAGGGGCGAAGCCCCTGCCACGCGGCGGAGCCGCAGATCGATGCCGCGGGAAGGGGCGGGGAGGGGAGAGCATGGACTTGCGGCTCCGCCGCGCGGCTCGCCGCAGGCGTACGCGTACCGCCGGACACCGCCCAGGCCGTCACAGCAGCGACTTCAGGCGGTCGGCCAGCAGGTCCCAGCGCCAGCGCTCCTCCACCCAGGCGCGGCCCCGCTCGCCCATGCGGCGGCGCAGCTCGGCGTCCTCCAGCAGGGTCACGATCCGCTCGGCGCTCTGCTCGGCGGAGCCGCCCCGTACGACCCATCCGCTCTCCCCGTCCAGCACCGCGTCCGGCGCCCCGCCCGAGTCCCCGGCGACGACCGGCAGACCGGTCGCGGACGCCTCCAGATAGACGATGCCGAGGCCCTCGACGTCGAGCCCGCCGCGGCGGGTGCGGCAGGGCATGGCGAAGACGTCGCCCGCGCCGTAGTGGGCGGGCAGCTCCTCCCAGGGGACGGGGCCGGTGAACCGCACCGACTCGGCCACGCCCGTGGTCTCCGCGAGGCGGCGCAGATCCTTCGCGTACGGCCCGCCGCCGACGATCAGCAGCACCGCGTCCGGCACCCGCCGCAGGATCCGCGGCATGGCCCGGATCAGCGTGTCCTGCCCCTTGCGCGGCACCAACCGGGAGACGCAGACCACGACGGGCCGCTCGGCCAGGCCCAGCCGGGCCCGGATCTCGTCGCCGCCCGAGCCGGGGTGGAAGGTCTTCTCGTCGACGCCGGGCGGGAGTTGGACCATCCGGGCGGCGTCCCGGGGGTCGAGCGCGGCGGCGACGCGGGAGCGGGTGTACTCACCGAGGTAGGTGAGGGTGTCCGTGGCCCCGCCGATCCGCCGCAGCAGCCGCCGGGAGGCGGGCAGCTGCGCCCAGGCCGCCTCGTGGCCGTGCGTCGTGGCCACAAGACGCCGCGCCCCGGCCGCGCGCAGCGCGGGGGCCATCAGCCCGAGCGGTGCGGCGGCGCCGAACCACACCGCGGTGCAGCCGTGCTCGCGCAGCAGCGCGGTCGCCCGGCGGGTGACGCGCGGGGTGGGCAGCAGCATGGTCGTCCGGTCCCGGACGACCGGGTACGGCTGCTCGGCGTCAAAACGGGCGGTGGCCTCGGCGCCCTCCCGGCCGCGCTTCCAGGTGGAGGCGTAGACGACGATCCGGTCCGGGTCCAGGCGCAGCGCGATGTTGTGCAGAAACGCCTGGATGCCGCCGGGACGGGGCGGAAAGTCGTTGGTCACGAGCAGGGTCTTGTCCATCGTGGCCGACAGTACCGGGTACGGCGCCGGGCCCGCTCCGCCGCATCCTGGCCGGGGGCGGGGCCGCGCCCAGCCCGGCTCGGCCGCCAGGTACGCGAGCCGCGCTCAGCCCAGCTCGGTCGCCAGGTACACGGGCCGCGCTCAGCCCAGCCCAGCTCAGTCGCCACGCACAGGAGCAACGCCCAGCCCAGCTCCCTCGCCGGGTACGCGGGCTGTGCCCAGCCCAGCTCGGCCGCCAGGTACGCGGGCCGCGCTCAGCCCAGCCCAGCTCAGTCGCCACGCACAGGAGCAACGCCCAGCCCAGCTCCCTCGCCGGGTACGCGGGCTGTGCCCAGCCCAGCTCGGCCGCCAGGTACGCGGGCCGCGCTCAGCCCAGCTCGGTCGCCACGTACGCGGGCTGCGCCCAGCCCAGCTCGGTCGCCGCGTACGGCAGCAGCGCTCAGCCCAGCCCCACCACCACGCACCGGAACCACGCCCAACCCAGCCCCACCACCACGCACCGGAACCACGCCCAGCCCAGCCCCGCCACCACGTACGCGGGCTGCGCTCAGCCCAGCTCCATCGCCACGTACTTCCGCCACCGCGCCGTGAACTCCCCCAGACTCACCCCGAGCACCCTCCGCAGCGCCGACTCCACCGCTCCCGAGCGCTCGTCCGCCCGGCCCACCGCGCGGTAGAAGTCGACCAGCTTCCTCTCGCCCCACCGGTCGGCGATCAGGCGGCAGGCGAGCCAGCCCTGTTCATAGGCGCGGGAGAGGCGGTCGGGGTCGCTGCCGAAGCGGAAGTCGTCGTCGCGCGGGAGCGCGGTGGGCAGGTGCCCGGCGGCGACGGCGTCGGTGAGCTCGGGGGCGATCTGGCGTGGGGTGCGGCCGGGGGTGCGGTAGCCCACCCAGTCGGCGAAGCCCTCGGAGAGCCAGAGCGGGGTGGAAGCGCTGGTGGCGGTGCGGGTGGCCACATGGGCCGTCTCATGAGTGATGACGACGCGCCGGCCGAAGTCGCCGAGGACCTGGTACGCCTCGGGGTTGACGATCACGCGGTCGGCGGGCGTCTCGTCACCGGCCCCGCCGACCTCGCCGGTGGTGACGGCGGCGATCCCGCGGTAGCCGTCCGCGGAGGCGCCGAGCAGGGCGGCCATCCGGCCCAGGGAGGCGGGGACCTCGACCACGACGCGCCCGGCCCACTCCTGGGGCCAGACCTGGCCCAGGACGGGCACCGCCCGGTCCGCGGTGTCGGCGACCGCGCGCAGCACCCGACGGTCCTGGCCGACGCCGAGGACGAGGCTGTGGGCGCCGCGGACGACGTCGACCGTGCCCTGGTCCCACAGCTGCTCCATACCGCGCTTGCCGTCCACCACACCGTCGTCGGAGGCCACGTACCACTGCCCGCCGCGCCGGGCGAGGGTGAGGTACTGGGCGGAGACGACCGGCGCCGTGTCGTACCCCTTCAGCCGGTACCGGAGTTCGACCTGGGCGGCGAGGCTGCGGCCGCCCACCCGCGCGGGCTCGAAGCCGCCGGTGCGCACCAGGCGGTAGGTCCAGGAGCGCAGCGGTACGGCGGACATCTGCCGGAACACCCGCCGCTGCTCGGCCAGGTAGCCGGCCGAGCCGCGGTCGACGGTGGCGAGGAAGGCGTCCGCGTCCCGCTCCCGGACCGCGGCCGCCCGCTGGTCCAGCATGCGCTGCACGGCCCGGCCGTCGCGCCCCTCGGGGTCGTCGGGCGCGGGGACGGGCCCGCAGCCGCTCAGCGCGGTCACCGAGAACGCGCCCGCCAGGGGCAGGCACAGCAGCGCCCGCCATCCGCCCGATCTCCTCCGACCCGCCACGTCTTAGATCGTACGAGCCCGCGCGCCGGCTTCAGACGCGTGTGATGGAAGAGATCGGCAACATGCCCACGGGGTCGTAGCGGACCCGCGCCCCGGGGTAAGGGGCGTGGATCACCTGCCCGTTGCCCGCGTACATGGCCACATGGCTGGCGTCGGAGCGGTAGACCACCAGATCGCCGGGGCGGGCCTGGGACAGCGGCACCGGCTGCCCGGCGTGCGCCTGGGCCTGGGAGGTGCGCGGAATGGCCACCCCGGCGTGGGCGTAGGCCCACTGCATCAGCCCGGAGCAGTCGAAGGCGGTGGGACCGGCCTGGCCCCACGCGTACGGCAGCCCCAGGGCCGCCCGTGCCGCGCCGAACGCCGCGGCGGCCCGCCCCGAGGACGGCATGCCGTGCGGCCCGCCGGTGAGGGCCCCCGGGAACCCCTGGGAGCCGTAACCGGAATCGGAACCGGAAGGGAAGCGGCCGCCGGGAAGGGCGCCCGGCACCAGCCCGGCGAGGGCGCCCCCGGCGAGGGCGCCGTGCTCCCGTCCGCCCGCCCGCGAGGCGCGGCGTGCGTAGCTCTCCCACTCCCCCGGCGGCAGCGCGTTCACCAGCCGCCGCGCCGTGGCCAGCCGGCGCTGGACCGCCCGCTTGTGGCGGGCCACCTCCTTGCGGCTGTGCTCCAGCTTCACCAGCTTCGCCGCGGCCTCCGCGCGCTCCTGCCGCAGCGTCCGCTGGGCGCTGGTGAGCACCCGCAGCTGGGCGGCCTGGCGGCTGGTGATCCGCTCCAGCGTGGCGGCCCGGTCGAGGTAGTGGGCCGGGTCCCCGGACAGCAGCAGGGCGAGGCCCGGGTCGATCCCGCCGGTGCGGTACTGCCCGCCCGCGAGGGCGCCGAGCGCCGCCCGCATGCGGTTGACCCGCCCCTGGCCGCGGGCGACCCGGTCCTGGATCCGGCCGACCTGGCGGCGCAGGGCCCGGGCGCGCGTCTCGGCCGCGTTGTAGCGCTCGGTGGCCCGCTCGGCCTGGGCGTAGAGCATGGCGATCCGGTCGCCGGCGGACCGGGCGGACGGACGGCCCCCCGGGTCGTGCGGCTCGGCACCGGCCGGCACGGCGGACAGCGCGACGGCGGAGGCCACCGCGGCCGCCGACGCGGCGGCCTTGACGGTGGCCCCGCCGGACCGGGGTTTCGCGACGCGGCGACAGGACGCCATGGGAAGCCGCACTCCCTTCCGCAGTGTCGGGCTGAAGAACTGCGGGCAGACAGTAGCCGTGGCGCTACCCACGGTCCAACGGCCGTGCGGTGCGGGCACACTGACGCCCCGCCGACTGACGCAGGTCACCGGCGGGGCGGGGGATCAGCGGGGGCGCTGGAGATTCGCCCGAAAGGATGGCAGTTGAGGCGGTTTGAAACCTGGTTCGCAGGACTTCCGGTTCAGACCCGGACGCCGAACTGGAACGGCATGTTGTCCATCGACTCGTAGCGCACACCGGCACCGGGCTTGGGCGCGTGCAGCACCTGGCCGTTGCCCGCGTAGAGACCTATGTGGTGCAGGTCGCCGTAGAAGAGCACCAGGTCGCCCGGCTTGAGCTCACCGCGGCTGATGCGGGTGCCGGCGTTCGCCTGGTCCTGGGAGATGCGCGGGAGCTGCACCCCGGCCTGCTGGTAGGCCCAGCCGGTGAGTCCGGAGCAGTCGAAGGAGGACGGACCGGTCGCGCCCCAGACGTACGGGAGGCCGATCTTCGTCTTGGCGGCGGCCAGCGCGGCGGCGGCACGCCCCGACTCCGGCACCTCGTTGCCGAGGTCGACGCGCTCGCTGGAGCGGTTGGCGCGCTCGGCGTCCTGGGCCGCCAGCTTGGCGCGCTCCTTGGCGGTGAGGGTGTTGAGGAGGTTCCGGGCCTTGGACAGCTTGCCCTGGATCTCGTCCTTCTTCTTGCCGAGCGCCTTACGGGTGTCGGCGAGGTCCTGCAGCTTGGTGGACGCCTCCTCGCGCTGCTGCTTGAGGGTGCGCTGCTTGTCGGCGATCTTCCGCAGGGACTCGGCCTGCTTGCCGCTCAGCTGGCTGAGGGTGGACGCCTTCTCGAGGTAGGTGTCCGGGTCGGAGGAGAGGAGCAGCTGCACCGAGGGGTCGATCCCACCGGAGCGGTACTGGGCGGTGGCCATCGAACCCAGGCCGTTGCGCAGCTTGTTCAGGTCCTCCTGGCCGCGCGCCACCTTGTCCTGGAGATCGCCGACCTGCTTCTCCAGCTTCTGCTGCTTCTCCTTGACGCCGTTGTACTTCTCGGTCGCCTGCTCCGCCTCTTCGTAGAGCTTGTCGACCTGCTCCTTGACGTCCTTCTTGTCCTGCTTCGGAGCGGCCTGGGCGGCCTGGGACGTAAGGGCGACGGCGGCGGCCGCGGTCGCGGTGAGGACGGTTACCCGAGTGCGGCTCGGCTGCTTGGGTCGACGGTGGGACGCCACGAAGGCGAGCTCCTTCTTCCTCCAGCCGCCTACCGGGAGTTGGGGGGTTGTGAGGCCCCGGCTCCGCGTCAGGGCGCGGACTCGGCGGTACCTCCGCTGTCACCCCGGATGGGTGATCAACCGCGCGAAGGTTCGAGCTGACCATAGTGACCCCGCCGTGATCCGTTCAAATCCCGACGGCAAAAAAGTCGGTCCGGGAGGGCATCTTTTACAAATATCGTACGGGCAGTGATGGTCGATGACGCTCCGCTGACGTCACAAGTGACCCGGGTCAGACTTGTGACGTCATTCGAAGTGATTCGGGCACTTCGGCCGCGGAAGGGAGAAACGGGCCAACGGGGGCGCGGGAGCGGGCGATTCGGGCCGCGACGGCTCAGGTGCGGGCAAGTCGCTTCAGCAGCAACGCCGATGCCACGGGGCGCGCTCCGGCGCGTGCCACCCCGTCGGCCACCTCGCGGTCGGTGGACACCACGACCACCGGACGGCCCGGCGGCTCGGCCCGCACCAGCTGCCGGATCAACTCGTCGGCCGTCACACCCGGCTTGCTGAACAGCACCCGCACCCCGCGCGGCGGCGCGAGCAGCACCGGAGCGGCCAGCTCCGCCCCGTCGAAGACACAGGTCATCTCCGCGCCCGTCTGGGCCGCGAGCACCGCGAGACCGCCCAGCAGCCGCAGGCGCTGCTTCTCCAACGGCATCGTGGGATAGCCGGTCTTGGTGACGTTGTAGCCGTCCACCACCAGATGCGCCTGCGGCAACGCCAGCAGCTGGTCCAGCAGCGCCGGGTCCATCTCCGACAGCGCCCTGGTCGCTATGTCCTTCGGCGTCATCTTCCCCGGCTCCACGGCGTCCACCGTGTCCGCCGGGCGCATCGACGCGGGCGGCAGAGCCAGTTCGCGCCGCAGCCCCTGCGCCGCGTCCAGCACCGTGTCCAGCAGCAGCCGCAGCCGCATGTCCTCCACGCTGCGCCCCTCGCGCACCGCCCGCCGACTGGCCTCCAGCGCCGACTCCGCCTCCGCGAGCCGGGCCCGCAGCCGCCGCGCCTCGCTGTCCGCGGTGGCCTGCCGGGCCGCCGCCTCCGACCGTACGGACTCCAGCTCGGCCTCGACCTTGCGCAGTGCGGCCGCGCCCCGCTTCACATCGCTCTGCGCGCTGCGCAGCTTGCGCTGGAGCACGTCGTTCTCCTTGCGGGCCGACTCCAGCTCGGCGCGCGTCCGTTCCGTCTCGTGCCGGGTGGCCGCCTTGGCCTCGGCGAGCTCGTCGCGCAGCCGCTGGAGCTCGCGCGCCGCCTCCTCACCGGCCCGCTCGGCGGAGGCCCGCTGGGCCTCCTCGCCCGCCGCCTCGACCAGCTTGACCCAGCCCACCGGGCGCAGCACGTACGCCACCGCCGCGACATCCACCGGATCGGCCGCGGCGGGCGGTGACCCGCCCTCGATCGCCTCGGCCAGCTCCCGCTGGGTCTCCCGCAGCCGTCCCGCGATCCGCTGCCGGAAGACGGGGTCGCTCTCCACCGCGGCGGCCATCGCGTTGCCCGCGAACTTGGCGCGGCGGGTCGGGGTGAAACGGGCGTACTGCCGCAGCTGAGTGGGCAGCTCGGTGACCGTCAGACCGCCGAAGGCATCCGCGACCAGCGCCACCACGCGCCGTCGCACCCCTTCCGGCAGGGGGCGGTCCAGCGCCTCGGGGACGCCCTCGGCGTCACCGGCCGCACCGGGGTCACCGGTCCGCTCCACCACCTGTCACCGCTCCGTTCTCAGGCGCTCTGGCCGGTGCTCGGACGATCCACGAGTTCGACCTGGTCGACCGCGTTGCACCAGCGACAACGCACTGACTCAATGGTCTCACTGAGCACCTCGCGTTCCTCGACTCTGGGTTCCCCCGCCAAGTCGAGATGCACATACTCCACGGCTCTGGTCGAGCGGGTCACATCGAACCGGGTGAGATTGCCGCACAGTGTGCAACGCCAGCGGGTCTGGGCGGTCGGCAGGGGCACGGCCATGGTTGCGGGTCCTCGCTTCTCGGCTCGTCGGCGGCGTCCTGTAACCCTACGGCCTGAGCCCTGACCCGTGCCGGGCCCGTCCAGCCCCCACGACCCGGCGGAGCGCGGCGAGGCGCTCTGTGGAGGTTGCGCCCGGTACGGAATGATCTGCCCATGATCGAGACGTCGTCGGGGCGCCACCGCCCCTGGATGGCGGGGCCCGGCCGCCCCTGGATGACGTACGGCCTGATCGTCAGCTGCTGCCTGATCTTCGTCCTCGGACCGGCCTCGGGGCTCAACCCCGGCTATGGCTCGGGCGGGCGGCTGGTGGAGGCCCAGTCCGCGTACTTCGAGCGCTGGGGGGTGGTGCCCAGCGCCCTGTGGAGCGGCGACCCCGATCAGCCGCTCGCCCCGCTGACCGCGCTGTTCGTGCACGGCAACTGGCTGCATCTGCTCGGCAACATGCTGTTCCTCTACGTCTTCGGGGCGATGACCGAGGAGCGGATGGGCCGTTTCCAGTTCGCCGTCTTCTACCTCGCCACGGGCTATCTGGCGCTGCTCGGTTACGCCGCCGCGCACGCCGACTCGGCCCAGTCCCTGGTGGGCGCCTCCGGGGCCATCTCCGGGGTGCTCGGCGCCTTTCTGTGGCTGTTTCCCCGGGCCCGGGTGACCAGCCTCTTCCCGTTCCTGTTCTTCCTCCCGCTGCGCTTTCCGGCCTGGGCGGTGCTGATCTTCTGGGTGGCCCTCCAGTGGCTGGCCGCCCGGGAGGCCGACGACCGCCCCGGCGTCGCCTATCTCGCCCATCTCGTGGGCTTCACGCTCGGCTTTCTCTATGCGTGGGCCCGGTTCGGGTGGAGGGCTAGAGTGGGCGGCGCAGCCAGGCCCAGTGAGGGAGAAAGCCAGCCGTGATCACTTCGATCGTGCTCATCAAGACCAACGTGGACCAGATCCCGGAGACCGCCGAGAAGATCGCCGCGCTGGAGGGTGTGAGCGAGGTCTACTCGGTCACCGGCGCGCACGATCTGATCGCGATGGTGCGGGTGGCCCGGCACGACGACCTGGCGGACATCATCACCGGCCAGATCAGCAAGCTGCCGGGGGTGGCCTCGACCGAGACCCACATCGCCTTCCGGACGTACTCGCAGCACGACCTGGAGGCGGCGTTCGCGATCGGCCTGGACGGCTAGGGCCGAAAGCGGGGCTCCACCCCAACCCCCCGACCAGACGACCCGGACACACACCCGGCCACCCGCCGGGCCGGCGCGCCGACCGCGATCAGCTCGCCGGTGCAGGTGTTCACGGCGGCGGCGGCCGGCTCGTCGACCTTCCGGGGTCCAGGGGCGGGGCCCCTGGTTGTGGGGAGGGGCGGGGAGGGGAAAGAGCCCCCGCAGGGCCCGGCGCCCCGAACTGCTGGGCCAGGCGCCTCAGCCGCGGGCCGGGACGCAGCGGCCGTCTTCGGTGCGGTAGCTCCAGCGGGCGCCGTCGCGTACCAGCTCCTTCACGGCGCCCACGAACCGCTCCACATGCTCGTCCGGGGTGCCCGCCCCGAAGCTGACCCGGATCGCGTTCAGCGACCGCTCCCCCGGCGCGGCCTCGGGCGCGCCGCACTCGCCCGGCTCGTCGGGCTCGCTGTCCAGCAGGGTGCGGACCAGCGGATGGGCGCAGAACAGCCCGTCGCGTACGCCGATGCCGTACTCCGCGGAGAGCGCGGCCGCGAAGTGGGAGCTGTTCCAGCCCTCCACCACGAACGACAGCACGCCGACCCGGGGCGCGTCGTCGCCGAAGAGCGAGAGCACCCGCACCTCGGGCACCTCGGCCAGCCCCGCCCGCACCTTCTCGATCAGCTGCCGCTCACGGGCGACCAGACCCTCGAAACCGGCCTCGGTCAGCGCCTTGCACGCCGACGCGATCGCGTAGACACCGATGACGTTCGGCGAGCCCGCCTCGTGCCGGGCGGCGGTGGTGTGCCACTCGACGTCGACGCCGCCGTCGTCCCTGCGCGTGACCTTACGGCTGGCGCCGCCGCCCGCCAGATACGGCCGGGCCTCCCGCAGCCAGTCCGCCCGCCCGGCCAGCACCCCGGCCCCGAAGGGCGCGTACAGCTTGTGCCCGGAGAAGGCCACCCAGTCCACGTCCGCCGCCGCGATGTCCACGGGGTGGTGCGGGGCCAGTTGCGCGGCGTCCAGGACGATACGGGCGCCGTGGGCGTGCGCGGCCGCGGCCAGCTCCCGCACCGGCCACAGCTCGCCGGTCACATTGGACGCGCCGGTCACGCAGACCAGCGCCGGGCCCTCAGCGCGCCCCGCGAGCGCCTTCTCCAGCGTCTCCACCGCCTGCCGCGGGGAGCGCGGGGCGCTGAGGTAGCGGACGGTGACGTCCTCCCGCTGCTCCCACGGCAGCAGCGAGGCGTGGTGCTCGGTCTCGAAGACGAAGACCTCGGTGCCGCGGGGCGCCACGGCGGCCAGGAGGTTGAGCGAATCGGTGGTGGAGCGGGTGAAGACGACCTGGTCGTCCTCGCGGCAGCCGAGGAAGGCGGCGACATCCTTACGGCTGTTCTCGAAGAGGTCGGTGGACAGCTGCGAGAGGTAGCCCGCCCCGCGGTGCACGCTGCCGTAGTACGGCGCGTAGGCGGCGATGTCGTCCCAGACCCGCCGCAGCGCGGGGGCGCTGGCGGCGTAGTCGAGCGCCGCGTAGGTCACCTCGCCGCCGGTGACCAGGGGCACCAGGACATCGCTGCCCAGCACGGGCAGCGGTTCACAGGCGGCGACGGAGGAGGCGGTGGAGGCGGAGGCGGCGGTGGAGGCAGAGACGGAAGCGGTGGCGGCAGGGCGCGCGGACATGGCGAAGTCTCCCGAAGGGGTCGAAGGAATGCGTGACGCGCACGGAAACGGCGGCGTCGAGCCAGCCGTCAGGGCGCGGAGAATCGCTCGACGCACGGCCGCACCGCGCGGAGCACATGGAGGAGAGACGGGGCCGCTCGGCCCTAGCGCATTCGCTGCATCACGGAAGAACTCCCTCGACCACCAGGACCCCTAGTGCGAGGGGTCCGCGCTTGCCGCCGGCCTCGCTGCCTGGCGGCCTGGTCATCACCCGGGGCACCCCGCCACGGACGGAGGGTTGCCGGACAGCGGGCCGGGGCCGTAGTCGCTGTCGCTCGTGACCTGGGCAGGAGTATGCCATGTCAGGCGTCGGCGCCCACGCCCTGTCCGCATCCCGGACAGACCATGGGCGCCGTAAGGGGCCCGCGTAGGGATGTCCGGCGGACCACAGGGCGGGGCCCGCACACCAATGCTTTCCCCTCCCCGCCCCTCCCCGATACCAAGGGCTCCGCCCCTGGACCCCGTGGCGGAGCTCCGCCACGCGGCGGAGCCGCATGGCGATGCCGTGGGAAGAGAGGCAGAGCCCCGGTCCGGGGTCTGGCTAGGCGTGGGTGGCCCGGACCCATCGCTCCAGGACGTCCCGCGCCGCGCCCGAGTCGATCGACTCGGCGGCCCGCGCCACCCCCGCCCCGATCCGGTCCGTCAGGGGCTTGTCCCCCGGCTCCCGCTCGAGCGCCACAAGCGCCGCCGCCGAGTTCAGCAGCACCGCGTCCCGGACCGGGCCCCGCTCGCCCGCCAGCAGCCGCCGGGCCACATCCGCGTTGTACGAGGCGTCCGCGCCCCGCAAGGCCTCCACGGGGGCCCGCTCGACGCCCACGTCCCGGGGGTCGAAGGTCTCCTGGCGCACGGCGCCGCCCCGGACCTCCCACACCTGGGAGGTCGTGGTCACGGTGAGCTCGTCCAGCCCGTCGTCGCCCCGGACGACCAGCGCGGAGGAGCCCCGCTCGGCCAGCACCCCGGCGATGATGGGCGCCATACGGGCATCGGCGACCCCGGTCGCCTGGCAGGTGACCTTCGCCGGATTGGTCAGCGGGCCGAGCAGGTTGAACGGGGTGGCGACGCCCAGTTCGCGCCGGGCCGAGGCGACATGCCGCAGCGACGGGTGGAACTTCACCGCGAAGCAGAAGGTGATCCCCGCCTCCTCGGCGACCTCGACCACCCGCTCGGGGGTGATGTCCAGATTGACGCCGAGCTTCTCCAGCACGTCGGAGGCGCCGCTGGCGGAGGACGCGGCGCGGTTGCCGTGCTTGACCACCCGCGCGCCCGTACCGGCGACGACCAGCGCGGACATGGTGGAGATGTTGACCGTCTTGGCGCGGTCGCCGCCGGTGCCCACGATGTCCACGGTCTCCCCGGGCACCTCGATCACCCGAGCGTGCTCGTACATGGCCCGCACCAGACCGGCCACCTCGGAGACCGTCTCGCCCTTGGCGCGCAGCGCGATCGCGAAACCGGCGATCTGCGCGTCGGTGGCCTCGCCCCGCATGATCCGGTCCATGGCCCAGGCGGTGTCGTCGGCATCGAGGTCCCGGCCGGCGATCAGCGAGCTCAGTACGTCCGGCCAGGTGCGGGCCGTCGCGGTGCTGTCGCCTCCGGCGGGGGTCACAACGTCCATGGTCCGCTCCTGGATCCGTGGGGGTGGGCAGGGAAGGGTCCGCGCACTTCAGCGGCCCGTCGCAAGCCTATCGGCAGCACGGCCGGGGCCCCGGCCGGACCGTGCGGTCCGGGCCGGGGCCCTGGTGGCGTGGCGTCGCTGTATGGAGAAACCGGTCACTGAAGAGGTACCGGGAGGTACCGGGAGATCAGTGGTGGCCGTGGCCGCTGGTGATCTCGTGGTACTCCTCGCGGGTCGGCTTCGGAATGACGTTGTTCTCGCCGTAGTAGCCCTTGGAGAGCTTCGAACGGAGCTTCTGAGAACGCTTTATCTTCCGCTTGACCCCGTTCTCGTCGACCTCCGGGCCGATCTCGTAGGGCTCGGGCTGCTCGTGCTGGGTGAGCGTGTGCAGCTGCTCCTGCGCGAGCGGCTCGTGGACCTCGATGAACTCACCGTGCGGCAGCCGCTTGATGATGCCGGTCTCACGGCCGTGCAGCACCTTGTCCCTGTCACGCCGCTGGAGGCCGAGGCAGATCCGCTTGGTGGCGATGAACGCCAGGACCGGGCCGACGAAGAAGGCGATCCGCACGAACCACGTGATCGAGTTGATCGACAGGTGGAAGTGGGTGGCCCACAGGTCGTTACCGCCACCGACCAGCATCACGAAGTACGCGGTCATCCAGGCGACGCCGAAGGCCGTACGGGTCGGGGCGTTGCGCGGGCGGTCCAGGATGTGGTGCTCACGCTTGTCGCCGGTGATCCAGGACTCGATGAACGGGTAGAGCCCGATCGCGAACAGGACCAGCGGGAAGAGCACGATCGGGATGAACACGCCCAGGACGAGCGTGTGGCCCCAGGCGGTGATCTCCCAGCCGGGCATCACCCGGACCAGACCCTCGGCGAAGCCCATGTACCAGTCGGGCTGGGCGCCGGTGGACACCTGGTCGGGCCGGTAGGGGCCGATGGTCCAGATCGGGTTGATGGTCGCGATCGCGGAGAGGGCCGCGATCACACCGAAGACCAGGAAGAAGAAGCCGCCCGCCTTGGCCATGTAGACCGGCAGCAGAGGCATGCCGACGACGTTCTTCTCGGTCTTTCCGGCCCCGGGGTACTGCGTGTGCTTGTGGTAGAAGACCAGGATCAGGTGCGCCACCAGCAGGCCGAGCATGATGCCCGGCAGCAGCAGGACGTGGACCGGGTAGAGCCTCGCGATGAGGTCCGTGCCGGGGAACTCGCCGCCGAAGACGAACATCGAGATGTAGGTGCCGACCACCGGGATCGACAGGAACACACCCTCGATGAACCGCAGACCGGTGCCGGAGAGCAGGTCGTCGGGGAGCGAGTAGCCGGTGAAGCCGGTCAGCATGCCGAGGAAGAACAGCAGGAAGCCGAACAGCCAGTTGATCTCACGCGGCTTGCGGAACGCACCGGTGAAGAACACGCGCATCATGTGCGTGAACATGCCAGCGAGGAAGACCAGCGCGGCCCAGTGGTGGATCTGCCGGATCAGCAGACCGCCCCGCACCTCGAAGCTGATGTCGAGTGTCGACTGGAACGCCTCGGACATCCGCACGCCCTGCATCGGGACGTACGGGCCCTCGTAGGTGACCTCCGCCATGCTGGGGTGGAAGAACAGCGTCAGGTACACACCCGTGAGGATGATGATGATGAAGCTGTAGAGGCAGACCTCGCCCAGCATGAAGGACCAGTGGTCCGGGAAGATCTTGCGCATATTGGCCTTGGCCAGGCTGTAGATGCCCAGCCGGCCGTCGGCCCAGTCCGCGACGCGCTCACCCGCGGGCGCTTTGCCGCGGCGCTGCGCGGCGCCGTCGCTTGTAGTACTCATCCGCGCTCCCAGTAAGCAGGACCGACGGGCTCCGAGAAGTCGCCCATGGCTTCGAGGTACCCCTGGTCGTTGGCCCTGATCCGCAGCTGCGGCAGCGCGTGACCGGCCGGACCGAAGATCACTCGGCCACCGTCGGAGAGGTCGAAGGTCGACTGGTGGCAGGGGCACAGGACGTGGTGCGTCTGCTGCTCATAGAGGTTGATCGGGCAGCCGACGTGGGTGCAGATCTTGGAGAACGCGACGATGCCCTCGTGCGACCAGTCCAGTTCGCGCTTGTCCTTGATGTTCTCCGGCTGGAGCCGGACCAGCATCAGGGCGGCCTTGGCGATCTCCGTCTGGAAGTCGTGCTGCTCCTCGCTCATGCCCTCGGGCATGGCGAAGGTGAGCGAGCCGACGGCGATGTCCTCGGGGCGCAGCGGCTGCATGGTGTTGTAGTTGAGCAGCTTCTTGCCCTTGGCCCACTTGGTGTGCCGGAGCTTGGTGCCGGGCATCGGGCCGAGGTCGCGCAGCAGCACGACGCCGGAGAGCGGCACCAGCGCGAGCGCGCCGAAGAGGGTGTTGCGGGCCAGCTTGCGACGGCCGAAGCCGGACTCCTTGGCGCCGGCGGCGAAATCCTCGAGGACCTTGGACTTCACCTCGGGGCTGGCCTCGATGGGGTGGCGCTCGTCGGCGATCTCCACATCGGACATCAGGGTGCGGGCCCAGTGGACCGCGCCCGCGCCGATGGTGAACAGCGCGATGCCGAGCGTCAGCCCCAGCGCGAAGTTCAGCGCGCTGATGTGCCCGATCGGGAAGACGTAGATGTACTTGTCGACCGGGAGCGCCACATACGCGGCGATGAAGGCGATCGTGGCCAGCATCGAGACCGTGAAGAGCAGGGCGACGGTGCGCTCGGAGCGCCTCGCGGCCCGCTCGTCGATGTCCTGCTTGCGGTGCTCGTGCGGGGGCAGCCCCGGGTCGGCGAACGGGTCCTCGGCCGGCCTTACGGCGCTCTCGGCCCCCCGCCCTTCCGGCAGCTTGTCTTCTGCTTCTGAAATCTCGTGGCTACTCATGACTTCTTGGCCTTTGCGGTCCGGGCGGCGACCCAGATGGTGAGGACGATCATCGCGCCCATGCCGAAGACCCAGCCGAACAGACCCTCGCTCACCGGGCCGAGCCCGCCGAGCTCGAGGCCACCGGGGGTCTTGCTCTTGTCGCTGTTGACCGTGTCGAGGTAGGCGATGATGTCCTGCTTGTTCTTCTCCGGCATCACGGTGTCGGGGAAGGAGGGCATGTTCTGCGGGCCGGTCTGCATGGCCTCGTAGAGATGCTTGGGGCTGACCCCGTCGAGAGCCGGCGCGAACTTGCCGTTGGTGAGGGCACCACCCTTACCGGCGAAGTTGTGGCACTGCGCGCAGTTCGTACGGAAGAGCTCCCCGCCCTTCGCGACGTCCGCGCCGTCCGGGCTGTACTGGCTCTTGGTGGGCGTCACCGGACCCGCGCCGAGCGACGCGATGTAGGCGGCGAGCTGCTCGATCTCGGCGTCCGAGTAGATCTTCTTCTTCTTCGGCACCTGGGCGCCCGGCTGCTGCGCCGGCATGCGGCCGGTGCCGACCTGGAAGTCCACGGCGGCGGAGCCGACGCCGACCAGGCTCGGGCCGTCAGAGGTCCCCTGACCGCCCGTGCCATGGCAACTGGCGCAGCCGACGGCATAGAGCTTCTTGCCCTCCTCGATGGCGAGGGACTGGGCGGAGCTGTCGTCGGCCTTCGCCTCGCTCGGCGAAAACGCGGCGTACAGCCCCCCAGTGACCGCCAGCGCGAAGAGTAGGACGACGAGCGCAGCCAGCGGATGGCGCCGTCGTGCGGAGAGCTTTTTCACGGATTACCCCGGTGTCAGGATCTTCTGCGTCGATGCTGTTAAGGACGTGGTTCCGGTGCGCTGACCGGCTTACTTGATCATGTAGATCGTGGCGAAGAGGCCGATCCAGACGACATCGACGAAGTGCCAGTAGTAGGACACGACGATGGCCGCCGTCGCCTGCTGGTGGGTGAACCTCTTGGCCGCGTACGTCCTGCCCAGGACCAGCAGGAAGGCGATCAGGCCGCCCGTCACATGCAGTCCGTGGAAGCCGGTGGTCAGGTAGAACACCGAGCCGTAGGGGTCAGAGGAGAGCGAAAGCCCGTCCTTCTTGACCAGCTCGGTGTATTCGAAGATCTGACCGCCGATGAAGATCGCGCCCATGATGAAGGTGATCACGAACCAGGAGCGCAGCTTCTTCACGTCGCCGCGCTCGGCGGCGAAGACGCCGAGCTGGCAGGTGAGGGAGGAGAGCACCAGGATCGTGGTGTTCGTCGCCGAGAACGGGAAGTTCAGCGAGGACGCCATTTCCTTCCAGTGCTCGGCTCCGGTCACCGATCGCAGGGTGAAGTACATCGCGAAGAGGGCCGCGAAGAACATCAGCTCGGAACTCAGCCAGATGATGGTTCCGACGCTGGTGAGGTTCGGCCGGTTGACCGACGGGTGCGCGTGCCCGGTTTCTACTGCTGTTGCTGTCGCCACGACCGACATTATGTCGGTCGCTTATCCAGCCCTCACTCCCGGGGGTCCCGTTCGGAGTGTCAAGGGCCGCGTCAAGGACATCGACCCTGCTCGTCGGGGCTGTTCCGGACAGTCCCCCGAAGGAAGGAGAGATCCGTACGCCCCCTCCTCCGGACGGCTGTACGGGAGTAGCATCCGCCACAGGAGCCCGGCAGATCACTTACTTCGTCCGGAGGTCATGATGCGGCCCACCGCAACGGTGCTGGTCTACAGCGATGACGTGAGCACCCGCGAGCAGGTGCGCCTGGCGGCCGGGCGCCGGCCCGCCGCCGATGTGCCCCCGGTGGAGTTCCTGGAGTGCGCCACCCTCCCGGCCGTTCTCTCGGCGCTGGAGGAGGGCGGCATCGACGCCTGTGTGCTGGACGGTGAGTCGGCGCCCGCGGGCGGGATGGGCGTCTGCCGGCAGATCAAGGACGAGATCTTCCAGTGCCCGCCGGTGCTGCTGCTCATCGGCCGCCCGCAGGACGCCTGGCTGGCCACCTGGAGCCGCGCGGAGGCCGCGGTCACGCATCCGGTGGACCCGGTGGCCCTGGCGGACGCGCTGGCCGGGCTGCTCCGCAAGCGGCTCGCCGTGGGCGCCTGACCGCACCGTCCGCACCGCCGCTCAGACCTGGGGCCGGAGCCGGGCGGAGTCGGCGGGGGTGGCGTCGGACTGGCCGGAGGCGATGGCGCTGCCCTTGCGCCAGTCCGCCCAGGCCATGTTCCAGTCGCCGTAGCCGTTGTCGAACGTCGCCATGTCCTCTCCGTTGCTGTGCACGACCTGGACGATGTCGCCCAGGCGCACGGTGTTGAAGAACCACTGGGCGTTCGCCGTGCTCATGCCCGTGCAGCCGTGGCTGACGTTGGCGTAGCCCTGCGAACCGGTGGACCAGGGCGCAGCGTGGACGTATTCACCGCTCTTGGTGACCCGGGCGGCCCAGTAGACCATCAGGTCGTAGGAGCCCGCGCCCAGCCCGATGCTGGCGCCCGTCATCCGTACGGCGGATTCCTTGGCCAGGATGACCTTGATGCCGTTCCGGGTGTCGAATCCGGGCATACCGGTGGTGATCGGGATGGTCCGGATCGGCACCCCGTTGCGCTTCACCGTCATCTGGTGGGTGCCGGAGTCGGTGAGGGCCTCGATGCGGTCGCCGGTGGTCAGCCGCAGCGACTTGGCCGCGCCGCCGTAGAGGCCGCCGCCGATCCGGATGCCCTTGAGGTTGGAGTGCACCGTGATGGTGGCGTGGGCGGGCCAGTACTCCTGCGGGCGGTAGTGCAGGTTCCGGCTGTCCACCCAGTGCCAGACGCCCTCCACCGCGGGCCGTGAGTCCACCTTCAGGGCGCGCTCGACCACGGCGCGGGCCGAGGGGTCCTTGACGGGCCGGCTCAGCTTGGCCGTGATGGGCTGCCCCACCCCGTACTCCCCCGCCTTGGGGCCAAAGGTGACCTTCAGCAGCCGGTGGGCGGAGCTGGTGGAGAAGTCGACGGTGCGGCGGCCCGGAGCGCCATTGGAGTCCTCCGTGGACACCTTCAGCGTGTAGTGGGCGCCCGCGGCCAGCGGCACGGTGCTGCGCCAGCGCTTGCCGTCGTCGGTCAGCTCACCCCGGACGTAGCGGCCCGCGGCGTCGGTGGCCGTGACGTCCGTGATCCGGCTGTCGTCGTCCTTGGCCGTCACTTCGAGCGGCTTGTCCGGATCGGCCTTACGGCCGTCGCCGTCACCGCTGAACGAGATCTGATCGGCGGCGTCGTACGGCTTGGCGGACAGGGGGTCGGGGGATCCCCCGCATCCGCTCAGACCCGCTATCAGCGGCGCCACCAGCAGGGCGCAGGTCAGCGCCGCCCGGCTTCTGAGTGATCGAGGTGTGTGGCTCATGGAGCCAACGTAAGAACGCCGTCCGGGAACGGCGCGCGGAGTGAGGCACCGGAGTGAACCGGCGGCCCCGGCGGAACCGTCGCGGGCCCGCCGGGCTCACGACGCCGAGCGGGGCCGCAACGCCGAGCGGGGCCCGGACACCTGGAGAGGTGTCCGGGCCCCGCTCGTATCAGCCGGTCAGGGCTACTGGTTGGCGTTCTCGCCGCGGTAGTACTCGAAGACCCAGCCGAAGAGGCCGACCATGATGATCGGGGCCGAGAAGAAGAGCAGCCACCAGCCGAAGACCACGCCCAGGAAGGCCATGGCCCCGCCGATGCCGAGGGAGAGCGGCTGCCAGCTGTGCGGGGAGAAGAATCCCAGCTCGCCGGCGTCGTCCGCGACATCCGCGTCCTTGTTGTCCTGCGCACCGACATCCACCCGGCGGGCCGTGAAGGCCAGGTAGTAGCCGATCATGATGCTCAGCCCGAAGGCCAGGAAGAGCGCCGTGGTGCCGGCCGGCTCCTTCGACCACACGCCATAGACGATCGCCATGACGAGGATGAAGACGGCCAGCCAGATGAACATCCGGCCTTGGACCTTCACTTGCCGGCCTCCTTACCACCCGCGAGGGCCTTGTCATCGTCGGGCGCACCGTGGTTCTCGAGCTGGTCGAGCGCCGCGATCTCCGGGTGGTGCAGGTCGAACGCCGGGGATTCGGAGCGGATCCGCGGCAGGGTGAGGAAGTTGTGCCGCGGGGGCGGGCAGGAGGTCGCCCACTCCAGCGAACGGCCGTAGCCCCAGGGGTCGTCGACCTCGACCTTCTTGCCGTACTTGGCGGTCTTCCAGACGTTGTAGAGGAACGGCAGGATCGACAGGCCCAGCAGGAAGGAGCTGATGGTCGAGATGGTGTTCAGCGTGGTGATGCCGTCGGCCGCCAGGTAGTCGGCGTACCGGCGGGGCATGCCCTCGGCGCCCAGCCAGTGCTGCACCAGGAACGTGCCGTGGAAGCCCACGAACAGCGTCCAGAAGGTGATCTTGCCGAGCCGCTCGTCCAGCATCTTGCCGGTCATCTTCGGCCACCAGAAGTGGAATCCGGCGAACATCGCGAAGACCACGGTGCCGAAGACCACGTAGTGGAAGTGGGCCACCACGAAGTACGAGTCGGAGACGTGGAAGTCCATCGGCGGCGACGCCAGGATCACACCGGTCAGACCACCGAAGGTGAAGGTGATCAGGAAGCCGATCGCCCAGAGCATCGGGGTCTCGAAGCTCAGCGACCCCTTCCACATCGTGCCGATCCAGTTGAAGAACTTGATACCGGTCGGCACCGCGATGAGGAACGTCATGAACGAGAAGAACGGCAGGAGCACTCCGCCGGTGACATACATGTGGTGGGCCCACACCGTCACCGAGAGACCGGCGATCGAAATGGTCGCGGCGATCAGGGAGATGTAACCGAACATCGGCTTCCGGGAGAAGACCGGAATGACCTCGGAGATGATGCCGAAGAACGGCAGCGCGATGATGTACACCTCTGGATGGCCGAAGAACCAGAAGAGGTGTTGCCAGAGCAAGGCTCCGCCATTGGCCGCGTCGAAGACATGCGCCCCGAATTTACGGTCCGCCTCCAGGGCGAACAGCGCGGCGGCCAGCACCGGGAAGGCGAGCAGGACCAGCACCGCGGTCAGCAGCACGTTCCAGGTGAAGATCGGCATCCGGAACATCGTCATGCCAGGGGCGCGCATGCAGATGATCGTGGTGATGAAGTTGACCGCACCGAGGATCGTGCCGAAGCCGGAGAGGGCCAGACCCATGATCCACATGTCCGCGCCGATACCGGGCGAGCGGACCGCGTCCGACAGCGGGGAGTAGGCGAACCAGCCGAAGTCGGCCGCGCCCTGCGGGGTCAGGAACCCGCCCACCGCGATCAGCGAACCGAAGAGGTACAGCCAGTACGCGAACATGTTCAGCCGCGGGAACGCCACATCGGGCGCACCGATCTGCAGCGGCATGATCCAGTTCGTGAACCCCGCGAACAGCGGGGTGGCGAACATCAGCAGCATGATCGTGCCATGCATGGTGAACGCCTGGTTGAACTGCTCGTTCGACATGATCTGCGTACCCGGACGGGCCAGCTCGGCGCGCATGAAGAGCGCCATCAGGCCGCCGATGCAGAAGAACGCGAACGATGTGACGAGGTAGAGCGTGCCGATCGTCTTGTGGTCCGTGGTGGTCAGCCACTTGACGACGACATTGCCCGGCTGCTTCCGACGTACCGGTACTTCCCGCTCTTGCGAGGCGGTGGTGCCGGCACCCTGGGGTTCGTTGAGGATGCTCACGATGTCCTGGTCTCCGCGTTCTTGGCGGCGTCCGTCTGCTCAATGCCCGCCGGGATGTAGCCGGTCTGGCCCTTCTTCGCCAGCTCCTTGAGGTGCTGCTGGTAACGCTCCGGCGACACCACCTTGACGTTGAAGAGCATCCGGGAGTGGTCGACGCCACACAGCTCGGCGCACTTGCCCTTGAAGGTGCCCTCGCGGTTCGGAGTGACCTCGAAGCGGTTGGTGTGACCCGGGATGACGTCCATCTTCATCAGGAAGGGGACCACCCAGAACGAGTGGATGACATCGCGGGAGGTCAGGATGAACTGGACCGACTCGCCCTTCGGCAGCCACAGCGTCGGGCCCGGGTTGCCGTTCTGCGGGTTCCGCTCACCGGGGGTGCCCGCGTCGTAGACGCCCTCGGCGCCCTTGGGGACCGCGTTCAGCATGCGCTTGGGGATCGCGGAGATCTCCTTGGCTTCCTGCTTGGGCGTGGCGGTGGAACCGTCCACGTTCTCCATGTAGTTGAAGCCCCAGCTCCACTGGTAGCCCACCACGTTGACCACGTGGTCGGGCTTCTTGGAGGTCTTGAGGAGCGCGTTCTCATCGCGTGCGGTGAAGTAGAACAGCACCGAGACGATGATGATCGGGACCACGGTGTACAGCGCCTCGATCGGCATGTTGTACCGGGTCTGCGCGGGAACCTCGATCTTGGTCCTGCTGCGACGGTGAAAGATGACCGCCCAGATGATCAGGCCCCAGACCAGGACGCCCGTGGCGAGCGCCGCCGCCCACGAGCCCTGCCACAGGGAGAGGATCCGCGGCGCCTCCTCCGTGACGGGGGTAGGCATTCCGAGGCGGGGGAAGTCCTTGGATGTGCAACCGGTGGCGGTCGCCAGGACCAAGCCCGCGGCCAGCGCCTGCAGCAGCTTCCGCCGCACCGGGCGCCGCGACGAGCGGTCGGAGCCGTTGGGACTCACGTAGCGCCTTCCCGAGAGTCTCGCCCGCGCGGTCGGCCGCGGCCGTCTGTCTGGTCGGTCGCCGGCCCGGTGCGGGCAGGGGTTTGGATGTTTATGCGGACCAAACCCTACTGGACGCCATTTGGGGTCGCGCGGGGAGGGTGCCCAACGCGCCGGGGCGCTCCTCGAAGGGGTGGAATCCCGGGCTCCGGAGGCCTTTTCCGACCGGGCGCGGCCCGGGTTCCGGCCCCGGTCCGACCCCGGCTCCGGGCCGATGCGACCCTGGTTCCGGCCCTGGTCCGACCCCGGCTCCGGGCAGGTGCGAGCCTGGTTCCGGGCCGGTGCGAGCCTGGTTCCGGGGTGATGCGGTTCGGTCGTGCCCCGAAGGGGCGCGGGGCTGTGTCGATGCGCGGCTCCGCGGCGGCTGTGCCGATATGCGGCTCCGCCACGTGGGACCAGCCACGACGCAGCCGGAGATGACCGGCCGCACCTCGCGCCACTCCTTGCGGAGCGCTTAGCGTTTCTTATGTGTCCTACTTCGACGCGGCCTCATCCGCTCCCCTGCACCCCGTCGCCCGGCAGGCGCTCCTCGCCGCACTCGACGAGGGGTGGGCCGATCCCGCACGCCTGTACCGGGAGGGGCGGCGGGCCCGGCTGCTGCTGGACGCCGCGCGGGAGGCGGCCGCCGAGGCCGTGGGGTGCCGCCCGGACGAGCTCGTCTTCACTCCTTCGGGGACCCGCGCGGTGCACGACGGCATCGCGGGGGCGCTCGCGGGGCGGCGGCGCGCCGGTCGCCATCTGATCGTCTCCGCCGTGGAGCACTCCTCGGTGCTGCACGCGGCGGCCGCGCACGAGGCGGCCGGCGGCACGGTCGCCGAGGTCCCGGTGGACCGTACGGGACGGGTCGCGCCGGGCGCGTACGCGGCGGCCCTGCGGGAGGCTCCGGGCGGGGTGGCGCTGGCCTGTCTGCAGTCCGCCAACCATGAGGTCGGCACCCTCCAGCCGGTGGCCGAGGCCGCCGAGGAGTGCGCGGCGGCGGACGTACCGCTGCTGGTGGACGCGGCGCAGTCGCTGGGCTGGGGCCCCACGGAGGGCAATTGGTCGCTCCTGACCGCAAGTGCACATAAATGGGGCGGTCCTGCGGGGGTGGGACTGCTCGCGGTGCGCAAAGGGGTGCGCTTCCGTACGGTCCAGCCCGCCGACGAGCGGGAGTCGGGCCGCTCCCCGGGGTTCGAGAACCTCCCCGCCACCGTCGCCGCGGCGGCCTCGCTGCGGGCCGTCCGGGCGGAGGCCGCCGCCGAGGCGGAGCGGCTGCGGGGGCTGGTGGAGCGGATCCGGGCGCGGGTGCCGGAGCTGGTGCCGGACGTCGAGGTGGTCGGCGATCCGGAGCGGCGGCTGCCGCATCTGGTGACCTTCTCCTGTCTCTATGTCGACGGAGAGGCGCTCCTCCATGAGCTGGACCGCGCGGAGTTCTCGGTCTCGTCCGGCTCCTCCTGCACCTCCTCCACGCTGACCCCGAGCCATGTGCTGCGGGCCATGGGGGTGCTGTCCGAGGGCAATGTCCGGGTCTCGCTGCCGCGCGGTACGGCCGAGGCGGACGTGGACCGGTTCCTGGAGGCGCTGCCGGGGGTGGTGGCGGGGGTCAGGGAGCGCCTGGGCGCGCCGAAAGCGGCCGAAGCCGAAGCCGCCGCCGACCCGCAGCCCGAACCCGAGCCCGAGCCCGAGCCCGAGCCCGGGCTGGTGGTCGACTCGCTCGGCAAGCGGTGCCCGATCCCGGTGATCGAGCTGGCCAAGGTGATCGGCGAGGTGCCGGTGGGCGGGGTGGTGACGGTCCTGGCCGACGACGAGGCGGCCCGGCTGGACATCCCGGCCTGGTGCGAGATGCGCGGCCAGGCCTACGAGGGCGAGCGCCCGGCCGAGCGGGGCGTGGCGTACCGGGTGCGCCGCCGCGCCTAGGGGTGTCCGGCGGGGCGTGACGCCTGCGGCGGGCTGCCCCCTCCCCGCCCCTTCCCGCAACTGGGGCTCCGCCCCAGACCCCGGGGCCTGGGGCGAAGGCCCCTGCCACGCGGCGGAGCCGCATAACTCCGCTGGACGTGCCCTGAGCTGCCGTGGATCGTCTGCGGCGCCGTCGTAGCTGGTCGCGCACGCGGCGGAGCCGCATATCGACACGGCCCCGCGCCCCTTCGGGGCGCAACCGAACTGCAGTGGACTCCGCCGCTCCGCCAGGAGACCGGCGGGGCCCAGGGGGCGGCGAAACCCAGGGGGCGACGGCCCCCTGGGCGCCCCGACGGGGTCAGGGGAGGTGGGCCGCGATCTCGCCCGCCGCGTCATGGCCGTACGCCTTGGCGAAGCGCTCCATGAAGTGGCCGCGGCGCAGCTCGTACTCCTGCGTGCCGACCGTCTCGATGACCAGCGTCGCCAGCATGCAGCCCACCTGGGCGGCCCGCTCCAGCGAGAGGTTCCAGGACAGACCGGAGAGGAAGCCCGCGCGGAAGGCGTCGCCGACGCCGGTCGGGTCGGCCTTCTGCTCCTCCTCCGGGCACCCGACGACGACGGGCTCCTCGCCCTCGCGGTCGATCCGCACGCCCTGCGCGCCCAGCGTGGTGACGCGGGTGCCGACCTTGGCGAGGATCTGGTCCGCGGTCCAGCCGGTCTTGGTCTCGATCAGCGCGGCCTCGTACTCATTGGTGAAGAGGTACTCCGCGCCGCCGATCAGCAGCCGGATGTCCTCGCCGTCCATGCGGGCGAGCTGCTGGGAGGGGTCGGCGGCGAAGGCGATGCCGCGCGAGCGGCACTCCTCGGTGTGGCGGACCATGGCCTCCGGGTCGTCCGCGCTGATCAGCACCAGGTCGAGGCCGCCGACGCGCTCCGCGACCGGCTGGAGCTCTATCTGGCGGGCCTCGCTCATGGCACCGGTGTAGAAGGACGCGATCTGGTTGTGGTCGGCGTCGGTGGTGCACACGAAGCGCGCGGTGTGCTGGACCTCGGAGATCCGCACGGACGCGGTGTCCACGCCGTGCCGGTCCAGCCAGGCGCGGTAGTCGGCGAAGTCCTCGCCGGCCGCGCCGACCAGGATCGGGCGCAGACCCAGCACGCCCATGCCGAAACAGATGTTGGGGCCGACTCCGCCGCGGCGGACGTCGAGGGTGTCGACCAGGAAGGAGAGGGAGACCGTATGCAGCTGATCGGCGACCAGCTGATCGGCGAAACGGCCGGGAAAGGACATCAGATGGTCGGTGGCGATGGAGCCGGTTACGGCGATACGCACTGAGTCGCTCCTGCGGGGCGGAGAGATCGGACGCTTCACGCTATCTGCTCGGCCCGGTCCATACGAACGGAAGAAACTACCCGATAGTAGGCCTTTTTTCACCGACCTCCGCTGAATACGGTGCGTGGGCACGGGGGACGCGTCGGCAGCCCCTATGAACCGGGAGGCATCATGCCCCAGCACCTCACCCCCGCTTTTCCCGCCACCGGGGCCATCGAGCCCGAATATCTGGAGGAGCTGCGCGGTGACGGCGCGCGGATGGCGCCGCACTGGACGGTCACCGTATCGGCCGCGCCCACCAGGCCCGTTTCCCCGGTCACCGCCTCCCGCATTCGGGGGATCACGGTGCCCGCCACATCGGCCGATCTGCTGGCCGGCATGTCCGATTACGGCGATTGAAGGAACCGGCCGCGCCGCGGCTCCGTCTCATCGGCATCTCCTCGCGAGGGATGGGACCGTAGAACGTGAGCGGAGCCGAAGGAGCGAAACGGTGAGCACCGAGGACACCGACACCCCGCAGACCCCCGATGACGACACTTCCCGGCCGCGAAGGCGCTCGCCGCTGGCCGTCGTCTCGGTGGCGGCAGCGGTGCTGGTCGCCGGTGGTGGTGGCGCCTACTGGGCCTCCACCGCGGCGGACGGCGGCACCCGGGGTCCGGGCGCGTCGGGCGAGGACGGATCGCCGAAACCCCTCGCACTGGACGCCTACGCCTCCCCTGGCGGGGAGCGGGGCGGGAACGAGGGCATCGCGCCCGGTGAGCCCGACCCGCACGGCGGCCGCTATGTGGTGACGGGCAAGCTGCCGGACGGGCCCGATGAGGCCCCGGTGTACCTGACCGACCCGAAGGTCACCAAGGCCGATGTGGCGCGGCTGGCGAAGGCCCTGGACGTCTCGGGCAGCCCCCGCGCCGACCACGGGTACTGGAAGGTGGGCGGCGCCCCGGACGCGAGCGGCCCGACGCTGCGGGTGAGCCAGATCGGGCCGGGCAGCTGGTCGTACTCGCGCTATGGGACGCCGGGCGACACGTCCTGCGTCCGCCCGGACGGGAAGAAGGCGCCGCGGACCGACAAGGGCGACGGGGCGGACAAGCCCGACAAGAGCTGCCCCACCTACCGCGACGGCGACAAGCGCGCTGACAACGGCGCCGCCGAGGGCCGCGACAAGGCCGTCTCCGAGGAGAAGGCCCAGAGCGCCGCCGAGCCGGTGCTCAAGGCGCTCGGGCTGTCGGACGCCAAGCTGGACGCGAGCGGCCTCTACGGCGCCGTGCGGATGGTGAACGCGGATCCGAAGGTGGGCGAGCTGCCCACCTACGGCTGGGGCACCAATCTGCAGGTCGGCGCCGACGGCCAGCTGGTCGGCGGCAGCGGAACGCTGTCGAAGCCCAAGGAGGACGACACCTACCCGGTGCTCGGCGCGGAGCAGGCGCTCCAGCGGCTGAACTCGACGTCGGGCAGGAGCGACGGCCCCTCGGGCAAGGTGAGCGTGCGCAAGGTGACGTTCGGCCTCGCCTCGCACATGGTGGACGGCCGGCGGGCGCTGGTCCCGTCGTGGATCTTCGAGACCAAGCCGACCGGGACCAACCGGGTGGCGGTCACCCTCCCCTACCCCGCGGTGAAGCCCGAGTTCATCAAGAAGGCGAAGGAGCCGGGCCACTCCCCCTCGCCCGGCAAGGGGGACGGCACCTCCAAGCCGGATCACCTCACCTCGTACAGCGTGGACGACAAGACCCTGACGCTGCGCTTCTGGGGCGGGGTCTGCAACACCTACTCGGTCTCCGCGAAGGAGACCTCCGACAAGGTGACGCTGGACCTCAAGAGCAAGCCGAAGCATCCGGGGCGGGCCTGCATCCTCATCGCCAAGCAGCTGGAGGAGAAGGTGACGCTGAAGGAGCCGCTGGACGGCCGGAAGGTCGTGGACGGGTCCACCGGTAAGACGGTGCCGCTGCGGAAGTGAGCGAGCCGCGGAAGTGAGCGGAACGCCCGGGACATGGCGGAAGGGGGCGGGCCCGATGGGCCCGCCCCCTTCCGTCGCGTTGTGTCGCGTTGTGTCGCGTTGTTTCTCCGCCGCGCCCGGGGGCTCAGCTGAAGGAGTCGCCGCAGGCGCAGGAGCCCGTGGCGTTCGGGTTGTCGATGGTGAAGCCCTGCTTCTCGATGGTGTCGACGAAGTCGATCGAGGCACCGCCCAGGTACGGGGCGCTCATGCGGTCGGTCACGACCTTCACGCCGCCGAAGTCCTTGACGACGTCGCCGTCGAGCGAACGCTCGTCGAAGAAGAGCTGGTAGCGCAGGCCGGAGCAGCCGCCGGGCTGGACGGCGACGCGCAGCGCGAGGTCGTCGCGGCCCTCCTGCTCCAGCAGGCTCTTGACCTTCGACGCGGCGGCGTCGGACAGGATGATGCCCTCGCTCGCGGTGGTCTCGTCCTGAACGGTCATCTGCTTCTCTCCCGGGTCGTACGGACTGCTTGCCGATGGCACAAACCAACGGCGTCCCGGATTCATTCCGGGCCCAAGCGCCTATCTCCTGTTGCCCTTCATGCTCGCATACGGGCGGACACACCGGAATGCGTCACATCGACACAATGCCTCTCGTCAACGTGACGTGAAGAAGCTATGATAGATAGCGTCATTTTGACGATTAGGGTCCCCAGTGAAGTCCCATCGAAGAAAGAAGGGTGCGTGACGTGACCACCGCCCAACCCCTCGACGTGCAGCCGACCCCGCTCGCTCTGCTGCTTCTCGGCCGGGAGGCCGACCCCCGGAGCGAGCGCGGCGTGGAGTGCCCGGGAGACCTCCCGGCGCCCTCCGACCCGGATCTGGTGGCCCGCGCCCGCGCGGCCAAGGAGAAGCTCGGGGACAAGGTCTTCGTGCTCGGCCACCACTACCAGCGCGACGAGGTCATCGAGTTCGCCGATGTCACCGGCGACTCCTTCAAGCTCGCCCGGGACGCGGCCGCGCGGCCGGACGCCGAGTACATCGTCTTCTGCGGTGTGCACTTCATGGCCGAGTCCGCCGACATCCTCACCGGCGACGCCCAGCAGGTCGTGCTCCCCGATCTGGCGGCCGGCTGCTCGATGGCCGACATGGCCACGGCCGAGCAGGTCGCCGAGTGCTGGGAGGTGCTCACCGAGGCCGGTGTGGCGGATGTGACGGTGCCCGTCTCGTACATGAACTCCTCCGCCGACATCAAGGCGTTCACCGGTCGCCACGGCGGCACGATCTGCACCTCCTCCAATGCCCAGCGGGCGCTGGAGTGGGCGTTCCAGCAGGGCCGGAAGGTGCTGTTCCTGCCCGATCAGCACCTGGGGCGCAATACGGCGGTTCGCGACATGGGCATGTCGCTGGAGGACTGCGTCGTCTACAACCCGCACAAGCCGAACGGCGGGCTCACCCCCGAGCGGTTGCGCGCCGCCAGGATGATCCTGTGGCGCGGCCACTGCTCGGTGCACGGCCGCTTCTCGCTGGACTCGGTCAACGATGTGCGCGAGCGCATACCGGGTGTGAACGTGCTGGTGCACCCCGAGTGCAAGCACGAGGTCGTGGCGGCCGCGGACTACGTGGGCTCGACCGAGTACATCATCAAGGCCCTGGAGGCCGCCCCGGCCGGTTCGAAGTGGGCGATCGGCACCGAGCTGAACCTCGTACGGCGCCTGGCCAATCGTTTCGCCGACCAGGGCAAGGAGATCGTCTTCCTCGACAAGACGGTCTGCTTCTGCTCGACCATGAACCGGATCGATCTGCCGCATCTGGTGTGGGCGCTGGAGTCGCTGGTGGCCGGCAAGGTGGTCAACCGCATCCAGGTCGACAAGGAGACCGAGCACTTCGCCAAGCTGGCGCTGGAGCGGATGTTGGCGCTGCCGTAGGCGGGCAGCGTCGTCCGGCGATGGGGGCGGGGCGCGCGGTCGTGACGCCTGCGGCGGGCTGCTTTCCCCTCCCCGCCCCTTCCCACAACTGGGGCCCCGCCCCAGCCCCCGGTGTTCGGGGCAGACCCCCGACCCGGCGTCAGGGGCGGAGCCCCAATCCGGGGCCTGAGGCGGAGCCCCGGTTTCAGGGTCAGGGACGGAGCCCCGATCCGGGGCCTGGGGCAGAACCCCGACCCGGCGTCAGGGGCGGAGCCTCGATCCAGGGGGCCTGGGTCGGAGCCCCAATCCGGCGTCAGGGGCAGAGCCCCAATCCGGCGTCAGGGGCAGAGCCCCGGCCCGGCGTCAGGGGCAGAGCCCCGGCCCGGCGTCAGGGGCAGAGCCCCAATCCGGGGGCTGGGGCAGAGCCCCGGCCCGGCGTCAGGGGCAGAGCCCCAATCCGGGGGCTGGGGCAGAGCCCCGGCCCAGGGCCTGGGGCAAAACCCCAATCCAGGGTCAGGGGCAGAACCCCGACCCGGAGCCTGGGGCAAAACCCCAATCCAGGGTCAGGGGCAGAACCCCGACCCGGAGCCTGGGGCAAAACCCCAATCCAGGGTCAGGGGCAGAACCCCGACCCGGAGCCTGGGGCAAAACCCCAATCCAGGGTCAGGGGCAGAACCCCGACCCGGAGCCTGGGGCAAAACCCCAATCCAGGGTCAGGGGCAGAACCCCGACCCGGAGCCTGGGGCAAAACCCCAATCCAGGGTCAGGGGCAGAACCCCGACCCGGAGCCTGGGGCAAAACCCCAATCCAGGGTCAGGGGCAGAACCCCGACCCGGAGCCTGGGGCAAAACCCCAATCCAGGGTCAGGGGCAGAACCCCGACCCGGAGCCTGGGGCAAAACCCCAATCCAGGGTCAGGGGCAGAACCCCGACCCGGAGCCTGGGGCAAAACCCCAATCCAGGGTCAGGGGCAGAACCCCGACCCGGAGCCTGGGGCAGAACCCCGACCCGGAGCCTGGGGCAGAACCCCGACCCGGGGGCTGGGGCAGAACCCCGACCCGGGGGCTGGAGCGGAGCCCCGAGCCGGGGGCTGGGGCGAAGCCCCGGTCCGGGGGCTGGGGCGGAGCCCCGGGTTCGGGGGCTGGGGCGGAGCCCCGGGTTCGGGAAGGGGTGGGGAGGGGAAACCACAGCGCTACGACCCTGCGCGGACCAGGCCCGTCTCGTAGGCGATCACCACCAGCTGGGCGCGGTCGCGGGCGCTCAGCTTGGCCATCGCGCGGTTGACATGCGTCTTGACCGTGAGCGGGCTGACCTCCAGCCGGGCGGCGATCTCGTCGTTGGACAGCCCACCCCCCACCTGGACCAGGACCTCGCGTTCGCGCACGGTCAGGGCGTCCAGCCGTGAGGAGTCGTACGCACCCTCGTCGCCGCTCCCGTCGCCCTGGGCCAGGAAGCGGGCGATCAGCCCCTTGGTCGCGGCCGGGGACAGCAGCGCCTCGCCCGCCGCCGCGATGCGGATCGCCGCGAGCAGCTCATCGGGTTCGGCCCCCTTGCCGAGGAAGCCGCTGGCCCCCGCCCGCAGCGAGTCCACCACGTACTCGTCCACCTCGAAGGTCGTCAGCATGACCACCCGTACGTCCTTGAGCTGCGAGTCTTCGGTGATCATGCGGGTGGCGGCCAGCCCGTCCGTACCGGGCATCCGGATGTCCATCAGGACGACGTCGGCGCCCCGGGCGCGGGCGATCTCCACCGCCTCCGCGCCGTCGGACGCCTCGCCCACCACCTCCATGTCCGGCTCGGAGTCCACCAGGACGCGGAACGCGCTGCGCAGCAGCGCCTGATCGTCCGCCAGCAGCACCTTGATCGTCATGAGTCCCCTCCCCTACGCGGCTGCAGGGGAAGTCTCACCCGCACCCGGAAACCGCCCTCGGGCAGGGGCCCCGCCTCGTAGCCGCCGCGCAGCGCGGTCACCCGCTCGCGCATCCCCAGCAGGCCGTGTCCGCCGCCACCGATCGCCGTACCGTCCGCCCGGGGTTCCACGGACCCGTCCGCGCCCTCCGGCGCCTCCTCGGGGCCCTCGGTCCGCGTCCCCGCCCCGTCGTCCTCGACCGTGACCTCCAGGGCGTCCGCGACCCGGGCGATGCGGATCTGGGCCGTGGCCCCGGGCCCGGCGTGCTTGTGCACATTGGTCAGCGCCTCCTGGACCACGCGGTAGGCCGTGAGGTCCACCGAGCCCGGCAGCGGGCCCAGCTTCTCCGGCGGCTCCGCCCGGACCCGGACCCGCATCCCGGCCCGTACGAAGCCGTCCACGAGCTGGTCCAGCACGGCGAGGCCGGGGGCCGGTTCGGTGGGGGCGGCGGGGTCGCCGTACTGCCGCAGCAGGCCGACCGTGGCCCGCAGCTCCTCCAGCGCCGAACGGCTCGCCTGCCGTACGTGCGCGAGCGCCTCCTTGGCCTGGTCCGGGCGGTTGTCCATGACGTGGGAGGCGACCCCGGCCTGGACGTTGACCAGCGCGATGTGATGCGCCACGACATCGTGCAGCTCACGGGCGATCCGCAGCCGCTCCTCGGCGACCCGGCGGCGCGCCTCCTCCTCGCGGGTGCGCTCGGCGCGGACCGCCCGCTCCTCGATGGCGGCGACATAGGCCCGCCGGCTGCGCACCGCGTCACCGGCGGCCGCGGCCAGCCCGGTCCACGCGAACAGGCCCCAGTTCTCCTGTGAGTACCAGGGGTTGAGCGCGAAGAGCATCCCCACCCCGGTGAGCAGCACGGCCGTGGCGGCGCCGAGCCGCCAGGTGGTGGGGCGGTCGGTGCTGGCCGCCACGGTGTAGAGCGCCACCACGACCCCGAACACGATCGAGGTGCGCGGCGGGCCCACGTCATTGGTGACGAGCTCGGTGAGGGTGAGCGCCACGTTGAAGGCGAGCACCCCGCGGGGCAGCTCGCGGCGGAGCACCAGCGAGGCGGCGGCGAGCACGGCCAGCAGCACGAAGAGGGGGCCCAGCGGCTGGTGGCGCATGCGCGGGCCGGCCACCGCGCCGATCAGGATCAACGCGAGCACCCCCAGCGCCACCAGGGTGTCCAGGGCTCGGGGGTGGGCGCACAGCCAGCGGTGCGGACGGGCCAGGCCCGGCCCGACGGCGAGGGGAGTCACGGAATCCAACGGTAAGGGCCGCGGGGGCCGCCCGGCTTCCCGGGCGGCCCGTACCCGGCCGGTGCGGAGAGGTAACGACCTGTGCTGGAGTGTGGATCCGGGAGCGCGCCGCACTAGCCCGGAATGAGGCCGTCGTCCTTGAGCATCGCCTTGACTTCCTCGAGGGTCGCGTCGGCGGCGGGGAGGATCAGCTCGGACGGCTGGAGCGCGTCGTCGGGCAGGGGCTCACCGGCCGAGCGCACCGCGCCCAGCAGCGCGCCCAGGGTCCTCCGGAAGCCCTCGTGATCGCCGCCCTCGATCTCCGCGAGCAGTTCGTCGTCCAGCCTGTTCAGTCCGGGCAGATGGCTCTCCGCCACCCGCACCTGGCCCTCCCCCATGATCCGTACGATCATGACGACCTCCTTGGAGACCTCGCCCAGGCGGGGGCGCGGGCTACTGCTTGTCGAACTTGTGCTGGGTCCGGGACTGCTGGGACTCGTCCGCCTTGCCGCCCTCGATCGCCTGCTGCGGGCTGCCGCCGGCCAGTTCGGCCTTCATCCGCTGAAGCTCCAGCTCCACGTCCGTACCGCCGGAGATCCGGTCCAGCTCGGCCGCGATGTCGTCCTTGGCCATACCGGACTGGTCGTCCAGGGCGCCGGAGGCCAGCAGCTCGTCGATCGCGCCCGCGCGCGCCTGGAGCTGCGCCGTCTTGTCCTCGGCGCGCTGGATCGCCATGCCGACGTCGCCCATCTCCTCGGAGATGCCGGAGAACGCCTCGCCGATGCGGGTCTGGGCCTGGGCCGCGGTGTAGGTGGCCTTGATGGTCTCCTTGCGCGTACGGAAGGCGTCGACCTTGGCCTGGAGCCGCTGGGCGGCCAGGGTCAGCTTCTCCTCCTCGCCCTGCAGCGTCTGGTGCTGGGTCTCCAGGTCGGTGACCTGCTGCTGCAGCGCGGCACGGCGCGACAGCGCCTCGCGGGCCAGGTCCTCCCGGCCGAGCGCGAGCGCCTTGCGGCCCTGGTCCTCCAGCTTGGTGGACTGGCCCTGCAACTGGTTGAGCTGCAGCTCCAGGCGCTTGCGCGAGGTCGCCACGTCGGCGACACCGCGGCGCACCTTCTGGAGCAGCTCCAGCTGCTTCTGGTACGAGTAGTCAAGGGTTTCGCGCGGGTCCTCGGCCCGGTCCAGGGCCTTGTTGGCCTTCGCGCGGAAGATCATCCCCATACGCTTCATGACACCGCTCATGGGCCTCGCGCGCCCCCTTCTGACGGACGTGTGACTCCGGCACTCCAACAGACCCAGCCTACGGGCCCTGCTTCCATTACCGCACTGTTCGAGCCCGCTCGCGCTCCTCCGCAGGGACGATCAGACGTCCGGAGCCTCCGGCGCAAGGAGGAGTGCGCCCCCTGTGTCCCGGTTAGGGCGGGACTCCGTTGCCTGATCGTTCCCCCTGAGGATGGGCCGCACACCCCGCAGCCCGTACCCTTGGGCCTTGTGTTCCGAAGCCGTTCCAAGGATGAGCAGGCCGCTACCACCAAGGTGACCGCGGACCAGCCGCAGCAGACCCGTGACCCGCAGGCGCCCAAGGGCCGCCCCACTCCCAAGCGGAGCGAGGCCCAGTCGCAGCGCCGCAGCCTGGCGAAGACGCCGGCCAACCGTAAGGACGCCACGAAGCGTGCGCGCGAGGCCCGCCGCGCCGATCTGGCCCGGCAGCGTGAGGCGCTGGCCGGGGGTGACGAGCGGTATCTGCCGGCCCGCGACAAGGGTCCGGTGCGGCGCTTCGCCCGCGACTTCGTGGACTCGCGGTTCTCCGTCGCCGAGTACTTCCTGCCGCTCGCGGTGGTCATCCTGGTCCTGAGCATGATCCGGGCCGGGGCCATGCAGAGCTATGTGCTGCTGGTGTGGATGGTGGTCATCGTCCTCATCGTGATCAACTCGCTCGTCCTCGGCGTCCAGCTCAAGCGGCAGCTGCGCAAGCGCTTCCCCGACGAGAACCTGCGCGGCGCGGTGGCGTACGCCCTGATGCGCACCCTCCAGATGCGTCGGCTGCGGCTGCCCAAACCGCAGGTCAAGCGCGGAGAGCGGCCCTGAGCGGCCAACCCTCCGGCTTCACCGGCGGGGCGGCGGGCTGGCTGAGCCACCTCGGGGGCCTGCGGAACACCGTCCGGCAGGCGCTGGTCGCCCATCAGCTCGATGAGCAGATCACCGCACGCTTCCCGGTGGGGCAGCGGCTGCGGGTGCTCGACGTGGGCGTCGGCCAGGGCACCCAGGCCCTGCGGCTGGCCCGCGCGGGCCATGAGGTGACCGGTCTCGAGTCCGACGCCACCATGCTGGAGGCGGCCCGCACCGCGCTCGCCGACGAGCCCGAGGGCATCCGAAGACGCGTGCGGCTGATCGAGGGCGACGGCCGGGAGACCGGGGCACACTTCCTGCCGGGCACCTTCGATGTGGTGCTGTGCCACGGCGTGCTGATGTACGTGCCCGAACCGGATCCGCTGCTCGCCGGGCTGGCCCGGGTGCTGGCCCCCGGCGGTCTGCTCTCGCTGCTGGTGCGCAACGGTGACGCGCTGGCGATGCGGCCGGGTCTTGCCGGGGACTTCGACACCGCGCTGGCCGCCTTCGACTCCCCCTCGTACACCAACCGGATCGGGCTGCCGGTGCGCGCCGACCGGCGCGAGGAGCTGACCGAGACCCTCACCGCGATCGGGGCGCCGCTGCGCGCCTGGTACGGCGTGCGGGTCTTCACCGACCTCGCCCCGGACGACGCGGAGCCGCCGGGCTCCCCGGAGTGGGAGCGGCTGCTGACGGCCGAGGAGCGGGCCGGCCGCACGGACCCCTACCGGGCGGTGGCGGCGCTGCTGCATCTGTGCGGGGTGCGCGGCTGAGCCGGGCCGGATGGGGCGGGGTGGGGTGGCGGTGCGGACCGCCACCCCGTGTTCTCGCCTATTCGGCGCGCAGGCTCATCGGGCCGTAGATCTTCTTACCGTCCTCGAAGAGGGTCACCTGCTCCGCGCCTCCCTCGAGGAGTTCCCGCCACTCCTCACCGATCCACGACTCCGCGTCCCCCTGGGTCGGGAACTCCTCCGGCTGCACCGCGGGCTTCGTCTCCGTCCCGTCGGACTTCTCGAACCGCCATGTCCACGCCATTCCAGCCTCCTCCATCCCGCCGGCCCACAGGTGATACCCGCCGGTCCACAGCTGATGCCTGCCCGCAGCCTAGGTGACTGATCACTCCGTACGGGGTGGCCCCGCGCGACCCGTGGGAACGGACGCGAGACGATCGGGGCGTGGAACTCACTCTTCTGGGCACCGGGGCCCCCGACGGGCTGCCGCGCCACGGCTGCCCCTGCGCCGCCTGTGCCGCCGCCGTCGGCGATGAGGCACGGGCCGCCACCTCGCTGCTGATCGACGGCGCGCTGCTGATCGACCTCACCCCGGGGGCCGCCCTCGCCGCCGCGCGGGCCGGGTACTCGCTGGTGGGCGTACGGCAGGTGCTGCTCTCCCATCCGCACGCGGGCCCGGCCGTCGAGTTCCCGGCCGGGCTGCCGGCGCCGGGCCGGGTGCCGGACGGCCGCACCCTGTCCCTGATCAGCGGCCACCGGGTGCGGGCGGTCGCGCTGGACTCCCCCGGCACCGGCTACGAGGTCACCGGGCCCGACGGCACCCGGCTGCTGTACCTCCCGCCGGGCGCGGCCGCCGCCGGGCTCCCGGACCGGGCCGAGCCGTACGACATGGTGCTGCTCGACGTGCTGGGCCGCCCCGACGCGCTGGCCGCCCTGCGCGCCTCGGGCACCGTGGGCGCCACCACCGACGTGCTGGCCGTCCACCTCGACCACACCGCCCCGCCCGGCCGGGAGCTGCACCGCCGCCTCGCCACGGCGGGCGCCCGGGCGGTGCCGGACGGGCGGACGCTGACCGTCGGCGAGTACCACGCGGTGCCGGACCTGCCGCGCCGCACGCTGGTGCTGGGCGGCGCCCGGTCCGGCAAGTCCCTGGAGGCGGAACGGCGGCTGGCCGCGTTCCCCGACGTCCTGTACGTCGCCACGGGCGGCACCCGCGCGGGCGACCCCGAGTGGGCCGCCCGCGTCGCCGCCCACCGCGACCGCCGCCCCGGCTCCTGGCGCACCGCCGAGACCTGCGACCTGCCCCCGCTGCTGGCCGAGGACGGCCCACCGCTGCTCATCGACTGCCTGGCGCTGTGGCTCACCGACGCGATGGACTCCGTGAGCGCCTGGGACGACGAGAAGTGGGCACACGGCGGCGAACGCGCCCTCCGCGAACGCGTCTCCGCCCTCGTCGCGGCGGTCCGCGCCACGCCCCGTACGGTCGTCGCGGTCAGCAACGAGGTCGGCGCGGGCATCGTCCCCGCGACCGCCTCCGGCCGCCGCTTCCGCGATGAACTGGGCCGCCTGAACGCGGCGTTCGCCGAGGAGTGCGAGCAGGTGCTGCTGGTCGTGGCGGGCCAGCCGTTGCCGCTGCGCGGCTGATCGCGCTCCCGGGACCGGGGGCTGGGTCCTGGCCCTGGCCGGGGGCTGGGGGCTGGGTCGGGGGCTGGGGGCTGGGTCGGGGGCTGATCGGTTCGGTTGAGTGCGGCTTTCGTCTCGCGCCTTCGGCGCAGTTGAGCAGCGGGGCGGGGGGCGGGGGGCGGGGGGCGGGGGGCGGGGGGCGGGGGGCGGGGGGCGGGGGCGCGGCGCCGCCGCCGGGCGACGGGTTCGCGGAGGCAGGCGCCGGTGGCGGCTTCCCACCTCGGCGGCCGAAGCCCCTCCGGACTGCGGGCCGGTCGCCCCCAGGGCGGCCCCTCCGGGCACCCCCCTCGCGAAAACACTTGATCTGACGCAACTAAAGCAGCGCAGCGGGGGCGCGGCACCGCCGCCGGACGACGGGTTCACGGAGGCAGGCGCCGGTGACGGCTTCCCACCTCGGCGGCCGAAGCCCCTCCGGACTGCGGGCCGGTCGCCCCCAGGGCGGCCCCTCCGGGCACCCCCCTCGCGAAAACACTTGATCTGACGCAACTAAAGCAGCGCAGCGGGGGCGCGGCACCGCCGCCGGACGACGGGTTCACGGAGGCAGGCGCCGGTGACGGCTTCCCACCTCGGCGGCCGAAGCCCCTCCGGACTGCGGGCCGGTCGCCCCCAGGGCGGCCCCTCCGGGCACCCCCCTCGCGAAAACACTTGATCTGGCGCAATCAGCGCAGCGAGGGCGCGGCACCGCCGCCGGGCGACGGGACGGCGGGGGTGGGCGCCGGTAGCGGCTTCCCGCTTCGGCGGCCGAGGCCCCTCCGGACTGCGGGCCGGTCGCCCCCAGGGCGGCCCCTCCGGGCACCCCCCTCGCGAAAACACTTGATCTGGCGCAAGCAGCGCAGCGAGGGCGCGGCACCGCCGCCGGGCGACGGGACGGCGGGGGTGGGCGCCGGTAGCGGCTTCCCGCTTCGGCGGCCGAGGTCCCTCCGGACTGCGGGCCGGTCGTCCCCAGGGCGGGCCCTCCGGGTACCCCTCGCGAAAACACTTGATCTGGCGCAACTAATTTGTCAAACGTTTTCGGAGGGGGTACCCCGGACCCCGGCAGTTCGGCAACGGGCCCAGCCCACGAGCACCGGAGCCGCCACCGGGCCTCACCCCCACCGGCCCGGCGCCCGGCGACGCGGCCCGCGCGCCCGCCCCCTCCCCCGTTGCTCAATTGCGCCGAAGGCGCGAGACGGCGGCGCGGGCAGCCGATCCGAGTAGTCCGACGCGAGCCCCAGCCCGTACCCGGCACGGGGGTCGCCCGGGGCCGCGCCGGGCTCAACGGGCGGACGCCGCACCGGTTCCCGGGGCGCCCGGTAGGGTTCGCCAGGTGAGTGCTCTCAATCTCGATGACTTCGTCGACCTGATCGAGCGCCCCGACGGGGGCATCCGGCGTGACGCCGAGGAGCGCCGCGAGCGGCTCGCGTTGCCGCCGGGTGCGCTCGGGCGGCTGGACGAACTGGGCGAGTGGCTGGCCGCCGCGCAGCAGCGGGTGCCGGTCAAGCCCGTCGAGCAGCCCCGCGTCGTCCTCTTCGCGGGCGACCACGGCGTCTCCGACCTCGGCGTCTCCGCCCGCCCCGCCAGGAGCACCCACCGTCTGGTCCGCGCCGTGCTCGACGGCGAGAGCCCGGCCGCCATCCTCGCCGCCCGTCTCGGCACGCCCGTCCGCGTCGTCGACATGGCGCTGGACTGCGACCCCGAAGACCTCCCCGAAGAGGTCACCCGCCACCGGGTACGCCGCGCGTCCGGCCGGATCGACGTCGAGGACGCGCTCACCCTGGACGAGGCCGAGCGGGCCTTCCGCGCCGGGATGGCCATCGCCGACGAAGAGGCGGACTCCGGTACGGACCTCCTCGTCCTCGGCGACCTCAGCGTCGGCGGCACCACCGCCGCGGCCACGCTGATCGCCGCGCTGTGCGGTACGGACGCGTCCGTGGTCACCGGCCGCGGCGGGGCCGCCATCGACGACCTCGCCTGGATGCGCAAGTGCGCCGCCATCCGCGATGGGCTGCGCCGCGCCCGCCCGGTGCTCGGCGATCAGCTCCAGCTGCTGGCCACCGTCGGCGGTGCCGACCTCGCCGCGATCACCGGCTTCCTGCTGCAGAGCGCCGTACGCCGCACCCCCGTGATCCTCGACGGCGTCGTCTCGGCGGCCTGCGCGCTGGTCGCCCAGCGGGTGGCGTTCCGCGCCCCGGACTGGTGGCTGGCCGGTCAGGCCAGCGGCGAACCGGGCCAGGAGAAGGCCCTCGACCGCATCGCCCTCACCCCGCTGCTCGACCACGGCGTCACGGTCGGCGAGGGCACGGGCGCGCTGCTCGCCCTACCGCTCGTGCAGGCGGCCGCGGCCCTGCACGCGGAGCTCCCGGAGCGCGACGGCTAGGGCGTGTCCGGCGGTACGCGTACGCCTGCGGCGGGCTGCTCCCCTCCCCGCCCCTTCCCTCAACTGGGGCTCCGCCCCAGCCCCCGGGGACCAAGGGCGCAGCCCCCGCTGCTCCCCTCCCCGCACCTCCCTGCAGCATCACCACGTGACGGACTCCACCCCAGACCCCGGGGACCAGGGGCAGAGCCCCCACCCCAGACCCCGGGGACCAAGGGCGCAACCCCCGCTGCTCCCCTCCCCGCCCCTCCCCGCCCCTCCCCGCCCCTCCCCGCCCCTCCCCGCCCCTCCCCGCCCCTCCCCGCCCCTCCCCGCCCCTCCCCGCCCCTCCCCGCCCCTCCCCGCCCCTCCCCGCCCCTCCCCGCCCCTCCCCGCCCCTCCCCGCCCCTCCCCGCCCCTCCCCGCCCCTCCCCGCCCCTCCCCGCCCCTTCCCTCAACTGGGGCTCCGCCCCAGCCCCCGGGGACCAGGGGCAGAGCCCCCACCCCAGGCCCCGGGGACCAAGGGCGCAGCCCCCGCTGCTCCCCTCCCGCACCTTCCTGCAGCATCGACATACAGCTCCGCCACGTGGCGCGCTCCGCCCCAGACCCCGGGAGTCCAAGCCCCCGCTGCTCCCCTCCCCGCACCTCCCTGCGACATCGCCACGTGACGGGCTCCCGCCCAGGTCCCGGGGTCCAGGGGCGGAGCCCCTTGTATCGGGAAGGGGCGGGGAGGGGACAAATCCGCCGGACACGCCAAAGGGGCCGGGCCGCAGCCGAAGGGGGCACCAGCCGAAGGGGCAGGCACCCGCGAGGCAGCGGTGGGCCCCAAGTCGAAGCGGGGGCCCGAGCCGAAACCGGAGGCCCGAGCCGAAAGGGCAGGCCTCAGCCGAAGGGTGGGGCTCAGCCGAAGCGTGGGGCTCAGCCGAAAGGGCAGGGCTCAGCCGAAGGTCAGGACCACCAGGGCCGTCGTGGCGGCCGCTTCCGCCAGCGCGCCGAAGACGTCGCCGGTCACCCCGCCAAGACGGCGGTGGCAGTGGTGCAGGAGGAGTTCGGCGGCCGCCAGGGCGGCCAGCGCGGCGAAGGCGTTGAGGACGACGGCGTACGGGCCGAACGGGACCGCCACCACCGCGCACCCCACCACGGTCACCGCCGCCACGACACCGGCGGAACGCCACGGCACGGCGCCCGCGACCGCCGCGCCCAGCCCCTCCGGGCGCGCCGCCGGAACGCCCACGCGGGCCGCGAGCGTCAGGGCGCAGCGCGCGGCGACACCGGCCACGGCCGCCCCGACCGCGCCGTGCGCCCAGTCCTCCCCGTACAGCTCGGCCAGGGCCGCCACCTGCCCGAGCAGGACGAACAGCAGCGTGATCACGCCGAACGGCCCGATGTCCGACCGCTTCATGATGCGCAGCGCGTCCTCGGCGGGCTTGCCGCTGCCGAGCCCGTCCGCGGTGTCGGCGAGCCCGTCGAGGTGGAGGCCGCGGGTCAGTACGGCGGGTATCGCGGCGGTGGCCACGGCGGCGAGCAGCGGCCCACCGCCCAGGAAGAGCAAAACCCCGCCCACCGCGGCCGCGCACAGCCCCACGGCCAGCCCGGCCAGCGGAGCGCACAACATCCCCGCGTGCGCCGCCTCCCGGTCCCAGCGCGTGCCCCGTACGGGCAGCACCGTGAGCGTGCCGAACGCGAAGCGGACCCCGTCGCCCCAGGGGGCACGCGGAGCGTGCGCGGGCGGCGGGTCGTAGTCGGGCCGCGGCGGATGCTCCGGCCGGTCGGGCGGCTGCTGCTCCGCGCCCTCGGAGGACTCGGAGGACTCGGAGGACTCGGAGGGCGCGGAGGACTCGGAGGTCGCGGACGGCTCCGAGGGCGCGGAGGGCGCGGAGTTCTCCGGCCGCCCGGGCTCGGGCCCGGCCTCCGGCGGGCGTGCGGACGGCTGCGGTTGCGGCTGCGGCGGCTCCGGCGTGGTGTCCATCGCGCGGAAGGCTATCCCGGCCACCCGTAGCGGGTAAGCCCCAGGGCACGCCGACTGTGGAGCCCTGAGTGCCAAGGCACGCCGGGTGCTTGGCTCTTCCGGCGGGGGCCACCTCCCAGCGGTGGCTGGGGGAGAATCGAGCCCCAAATGGGGCCTAGGCATACGATGCGGAAGGGCGCGGCCTACCCATCCATGACGGCCGACGAACTACCGGAAGAGGGACCCGACCACTGTGACTGCTCTGACTCTCAGCACCTCGTCCGCCGCGGCACTGCGCGCGGACGCCGTCGTCGTCGGTGTGGCGAAGGGGGCCAAGGGCCCTGTCGTCGCTGCCGGTGCCGAGGCCGTGGACAAGGCGTTCGGCGGGAAGCTGGCCGCCGTTCTGGAGACGCTCGGCGCGACCGGCGCCGAGGGCGAGGTGACCAAGCTGCCCGCCGCGTCCGGCCTCAAGGCCCCGGTCGTGCTGGCGGTCGGGCTGGGCGAGGTCCCGGCCAAGGGCGACGGGTATGACGCCGAGACGCTGCGCCGGGCCGCGGGCGCGGCCGCCCGCGCGCTGTCCGGTTCGAAGAAGGGCGCGTTCGCGCTGCCGATCGAGGACCCGGCGGGCGTCAGCGCCGTGGCCGAGGGCGCGCTGCTCGGGGCGTACACGTACGACAAGGGCAACGGCAACGGCAACGGCAACGGCAACGGCGACAACGCCAAGGGCAAGGACAAGGACAAGAAGAACAACGGACCGCTCGCCGAGGTCGCCCTCGTCGGCGGCAAGCCGCGCGACAAGGCGTACAAGGCGGCCGCCGAGCGCGCCACCGCCCTCGTCGCGGAGGTCAACCGCGCCCGCGACCTGATCAACACCCCGTCCAACCTCCTCAACCCGGCCGCCTTCGCGGCCGAGGCGGTCGCGGCCGCCAAGGAGCACGGCCTCAAGACCGAGGTGCTGGACGAGAAGGCGCTCAAGAAGGGCGGGTACGGCGGCATCCTCGGCGTCGGCCAGGGCTCGGACGCCCCGCCGCGGCTGGTCCGGATCGCGTACACCCACCCCAAGGCCGAGAAGACGCTCGCCCTGGTGGGCAAGGGCATCACCTATGACTCGGGCGGCATCTCCCTCAAGCCGGCCGGTCACAACGAGACGATGAAGTGCGACATGAGCGGTGCCGCCGCCGTGTTCGCCGCGGTCGTCACCGCCGCGAAGCTGGGTCTGCGGGTCAATCTGACGGGCTGGCTGGCGCTCGCCGAGAACATGCCGTCGGGTTCGGCCACCCGCCCCGGCGATGTGCTGTCGATGTACGGCGGCAAGACCGTCGAGGTGCTGAACACCGACGCCGAGGGCCGGCTGGTGCTCGCCGACGCGATCACCCGCGCCGGTGAGGAGAAGCCGGACGCGATCGTGGACGTGGCGACGCTGACCGGTGCGATGGTCCTCGCGCTGGGCAACCGCACGTTCGGGATCATGACGAACGACGAGGCGTTCCGCACCACGCTCCACGAGATCGCCGGGGAGGTCGGTGAGCAGTCCTGGCCGATGCCGCTGCCCGACCACCTCCGCAAGGGCATCGACTCGCCGGTCGCCGATCTGGCGAACATGGGCGAGCGCATGGGTGGCGGTCTGGTGGCCGGCATCTTCCTGAAGGAGTTCGTGGCGGACGGGATCACCTGGGGCCACCTGGACATCGCGGGTCCGGCCTTCAACGAGTCCGGTCCGTTCGGCTACACCCCCAAGGGCGGCACGGGCGCCGCGGTCCGCACCCTGGTCCGGCTGGCCGAGCGCACCGCCGACGGCGACCTCGGCTGAGGCGACGCCTGCGGCCGGCTGGCTGTTTCCTTCCCTCCCCGCCCCTTCCCACGCAGCGTCGATGTGCGGCTCCGCCGCGTGGGGCTCCGCCCCAGACCTCGGGCCGGACGACCCGGATGCGCGCGGCCGTCCGCCCCTGCCACGCGGCGGAGCCGCATATGGGTCCTGCGGGAAGGGGCGGGGAGGGGAAAGCGTCGATATGCGGCTTCGGCGTGATCCGCCGGACACCCCCGTAAGCTCGCGACACAGCGGCATGTCACGGCGACGCATCGCGACCGTACGAGACGGCCGCCGCCATAGGCCGAAAGTCCCGTCGATTTCGCCCTCAACGAAATCGACGGGGCTTCGCGTTCCGGATACGCAGCAGTAACCCCTGAACTGGGGTCTGGAGATTTCTCACACAGCGGCCCCGCGTCCCGCCTCCTTCCAACAAGTGCGAAGATGTTGTCCCGGCAGGACAGGGCCCCCGACACCAGGGCCGACGCAAGAAGCGGCCGAACACACGCCGCCGCCCGGCCGACCGACGGCCGGCCCCGGCGCACCATGCATGGAGGACGTGACGTGGCGAACGACGCCAGCACCGTTTTCGACCTAGTGATCCTCGGAGGCGGTAGCGGCGGTTACGCCGCTGCCCTGCGCGCGGCGCAGCTGGGTCTGGACGTCGCCCTGATCGAGAAGGACAAGCTGGGCGGCACCTGTCTGCACCGTGGCTGCATCCCCACCAAGGCGCTGCTGCACGCCGGTGAGCTCGCCGACCAGGCCCGCGAGGGCTCGGAATTCGGTGTGAAGACCACCTTCGAGGGCATCGACATCGAGGGTGTGCACAAGTACAAGGACGGCGTGGTCTCGGGCCTGTACAAGGGTCTGCAGGGCCTCATCGCCTCCCGCAAGGTCACCTATGTGACGGGTGAGGGCCGGCTGTCCTCCCCGACCTCGGTCGATGTGAACGGCCAGCGCTACACCGGCCGCCACATCCTGCTGGCCACCGGTTCGGTGCCGAAGTCCCTGCCCGGCCTGGAGATCGACGGCAACCGCGTCATCTCCTCCGACCACGCGCTGGTGCTCGACCGCGTGCCGAAGTCGGCGATCGTGCTGGGCGGCGGTGTCATCGGCGTCGAGTTCGCCTCCGCGTGGAAGTCCTTCGGGGCCGACATCACCATCGTCGAGGCGCTTCCCCACCTCGTCCCGGTCGAGGACGAGAACAGCTCCAAGCTGCTGGAGCGCGCCTTCCGCAAGCGCGGCATCAACTTCTCCCTCGGCTCCCGCTTCTCGGGCGTGGAGTACACCGCCGACGGCGTCAAGGTCTCGCTGGAGAACGGCAAGACCTTCGAGGCCGAGCTGCTGCTGGTGGCCGTCGGCCGCGGCCCGGTCTCGCAGGGGCTCGGCTACGAGGAGGCCGGGGTCGCCATGGACCGCGGCTATGTCCTCGTCGACGAGTACATGCGGACCAACGTGCCGACCATCTCCGCCGTCGGCGACCTGGTCCCCACCCTCCAGCTGGCCCACGTCGGCTTCGCCGAGGGCATGCTGGTGGCGGAGCGGCTGGCCGGTCTGAACCCGGTGCCGGTCGACTACGACGGCGTGCCGCGGGTGACCTACTGCCACCCCGAGGTCGCCTCCGTCGGCATCACCGAGGCCAAGGCCAAGGAGCTGTACGGTGCGGACAAGGTCGTCGCCCTGAAGTACAACCTCGCGGGCAACGGCAAGAGCAAGATCCTCAAGACCGCGGGCGAGATCAAGCTCGTGCAGGTACGGGACGGTGCCGTCGTCGGCGTCCACATGGTCGGTGACCGGATGGGCGAGCAGGTCGGCGAGGCTCAGCTGATCTACAACTGGGAGGCGCTGCCGGCCGAGGTCGCGCAGCTCGTCCACGCCCACCCGACCCAGAACGAGGCGCTCGGCGAGGCCCACCTGGCCCTGGCCGGCAAGCCGCTGCACTCCCACGACTGACGCATCCCGAGCGCGAACCATCCAAAGATCGTTAAGGAGCAACCGAACACCATGGCGGTTTCCGTAACCCTGCCGGCGCTCGGCGAGAGCGTGACCGAGGGCACCGTCACCCGCTGGCTCAAGGCCGAAGGTGAGCGCGTCGAGGCCGACGAGCCCCTGCTCGAGGTGTCGACCGACAAGGTCGACACCGAGATCCCGGCCCCCTCGGCCGGTGTGCTGACGTCCATCAAGGTGGCCGAGGACGAGACGGTCGAGGTCGGCGCCGAGCTGGCCGTCATCGACGACGGCGGCGCGGCCCCGGCCGAGGCCCCCGCCCCCGCGGCCGAGCCCGCTCCGGCGGCTCAGCCCGAGCCCGCCCCGGCGCCCGCCGCCGAGGCCCCCGCCCCTGCCCCCGCTGCCGCCGCCGCTCCGGCCGGTGGCGCCGAGGGCACCGATGTGGTCCTCCCCGCGCTCGGCGAGAGCGTGACCGAGGGCACCGTGACCCGCTGGCTCAAGGAGGTCGGCGAGTCCGTCGAGGCCGACGAGCCGCTGCTCGAGGTCTCCACCGACAAGGTCGACACCGAGATCCCGGCCCCGACCGCGGGCACCCTGCTGGAGATCCTGGTCGGCGAGGACGAGACCGCCGAGGTCGGCGCCAAGCTGGCCGTGATCGGCGCCGCCGGTGCCGCTCCGGCCGCCGCGCCCGCCGAGGCCCCGGCCGCCCCGGCCCCGGCTCCCGAGCCGGTCCAGGAGGCCCCGGCTC
>NZ_JACVYG010000265.1:0-265 GCF_014712245.1 Streptomyces sp. 5-10 | reverse complement strand
AAGGCCAGGACCAAGCCTTTGTGCCTGCGGAGCTGTCTAGGGCTCATCTTAACATCTTCAGTGTTATGCTTTAGTTAAGCTACGCTAGCTGTATATTATTTTGTGATGTGTAATAATATATACATGAAATAATAAAATAATAAAATATTTGTACAGCTAGGCACATATGGGTGATCGGAGTACGTTGGTGATAAGTCAGTCCTGCTTTTGGGGTTTGACAAGAAATATTAAGGCTTGTCCGGCGTAAGGGGGTAGGGGGTTTGTC
>NZ_JACVYG010000264.1:0-273 GCF_014712245.1 Streptomyces sp. 5-10 | reverse complement strand
GAGTCCGTCAGCAGCAACTTTACCGGCTGGCCCAGCTACAACAACTGGGGCAGTTGGTGGTCCTCTGATGGTAGCTCCGTGTCCGCTTGCAGAGATTGAACCACCTCCGGCGGTGATGGCAGCTACTCCATGTCCGTGAGCGAGACCATAGTCAAGAGGAGCTGATACTACAGCAGGGGCGGCTACTACAGCTGGAGCGGCAACTGCGATTCCATGTCCAAGTCCCCAACCAGCTGCGGCTGGTCCCCAACCAGCTGCTGCAGGTCCCCAACC
>NZ_JACVYG010000027.1:0-131807 GCF_014712245.1 Streptomyces sp. 5-10 | reverse complement strand
CCCGCCGCCGCCCCCGCCCGCCCGGCCGCCCGGAGCCGCCCCGCCGTCCGGGCCCCCGCGCCGCGCGGACTCACCCGTCCGGCCGGTTCCCCGGGAACCTTTCCCGGCGGCCCCGCCCGCCGCGTGGGCGCGGTCCGCGCTCGCCACCATCGCCTCCGCTCCCCTCGGTCGCCGTACGGCTGGCCGCAGGCTTCATTTCCGGCCCGCGAGTGGACCCGCGGTGGCGGCCATGGTACGTATGACGCTGGCAGTTATACGTACAACGTCCCACGCGACCCGCGACGTGCTCGCGACAACTCACCCGAACCCGCAGGAAGGGGCAGGCAATGGCGGCTGGCTACGGGGAACTGCTGCGCACCCCGCACGCGGCACGGCTGCTCACCGGCACGCTGCTGGGACGGCTTCCGAACGCCACCGCCGCCCTCGCCGTGCTGCTCTTCGCCCGCGCCGAGGGCGGCAGCTACGCCCTCGCCGGGGCGCTGTCGGCCGTCTACGGAGCGGCCAACGCGGTGGGCCAGCCGCTGCTGGGCCGGGCCGTGGACCGGCTCGGCCAGCCCCGGGTGATGCTCCCCGCCGCGGTGGCCTCCGCGCTCGGGATGGTCCTGTTCGCCGTCGCCGGGCTCGATCCGCTGCCCGTGGCGTACGCGGCGATGCTGATCGCCGGGCTGTTCACCCCGCCGCTGGAGGGCGGGCTGCGGGCGCTGTGGCCCACGGTGCTGCGGCGTGAGGACCAGGTGCACGCGGCGTACGCGCTGGACGCCGTGGCCCAGGAGGTGATGTTCGCCGTCGGCCCGCTGCTGGTCACGCTGTCCGTGGCCGTGTGGTCCGAGGCGGCCGCGCTGCTGGTCATCAACGCCGTCGGGGTCGCGGGCGCGCTCTCCGTCGTGGTCTCGCGGCCCTCGCGGCAGTGGCGCTCCGCGCCGCGCGAGGCCCACTGGCTGGGCGCGCTGCGCTCGCCCGGGCTGCTGGTGCTGCTCGGCTCGTTCTTCTTCATCGGGCTCGCCCTCGGCGCCATCGCGGTGGCCGCCGTGGCGTACGCCGACGAGCACGGCGGCGGCGTGGTCTCCAGCGCGCTGCTCTCCGCCCTCGGCGTGGGCGCGCTGGTCGGCGGCGTGGTCTACGGCGGCCGCACCTGGCCCGGCGCGCCCGAACGGCGGCTGCGGCTGCTCGTGGCCGCGCTGGCGCTGGGCTATCTGCCGCTGACGCTGGTGCCGGGCGTCGTCCCGATGACCGTCCTCGCCGGGGTGGCGGGCGTGTTCCTCGCCCCGGCGCTGGCCTGCGCCTTCGTCGTCGTGGACCGCCACGCGCCGTCCGGCACGGTCACCGAGGCGTTCTCCTGGCTGGTGACCACCTTCGTGGTGGGCAACGCGGTCGGCACCGCCGTGGCAGGGCCCGCCGTCCAGCTCGGCGGGGTGGCCCCCGGATTCGCGGTGCCCGCGGCCGGTGGCGCGGCCGCGCTGGCGGTGCTGCTGGCGGCCCAGCGGTACCTCCTGGCCGGGCCACGCCCCGTCGTCCAGCCGACCACGCACCGAACACCGGATGAACCTCGTGCGGAAAATGATCGCAACCATGCCGCCGAACCCGGTTTCAGAGCACGCCATCAGGCGTAATGTTCAGGCATGGACCGCCGCATTTTCGGGCTGGAGAACGAGTACGGCGTCACGTGCACATTCAGGGGACAGCGCCGGTTGTCTCCTGACGAAGTGGCGCGGTACCTCTTCCGCCGTGTCGTCTCCTGGGGCCGCAGCAGCAATGTCTTCCTGCGCAACGGCGCCCGCCTCTATCTCGACGTGGGCTCACACCCGGAATACGCGACACCCGAGTGTGACAACGTGACCGAGCTGGTCACCCACGACAAAGCGGGCGAGCGCATTCTCGAGGGTCTGCTCGTGGACGCGGAGCGCCGCCTGCACGAGGAGGGAATCGCGGGCGACGTCTATCTCTTCAAGAACAACACCGACTCCGCGGGCAACTCCTACGGCTGCCACGAGAACTATCTGGTGGCACGGCACGGGGAGTTCTCCCGGCTCGCCGACATTCTCATCCCGTTCCTGGTGACGCGGCAGCTGTTGTGCGGCGCGGGCAAGGTCCTCCAGACCCCCCGCGGCGCGGTCTACTGCGTCAGCCAGCGCGCCGAGCACATCTGGGAGGGCGTCAGCTCCGCCACGACCCGCTCCCGGCCGATCATCAACACCCGCGACGAACCCCACGCCGACGCCGAGCGCTACCGCCGGCTGCACGTCATCGTGGGCGACTCCAACATGTCCGAGACCACCATGCTGCTCAAGGTCGGCGCCACCGACCTGGTGCTCCGCATGATCGAGGCGGGCACGGTGATGCGCGACCTGACCCTGGAGAACCCCATCCGGGCGATCCGCGAGGTCAGCCACGACATCACCGGGCAGCGCAAGGTGCGGCTCGCCAGCGGGCGCGAGGCGTCCGCCCTGGAGGTGCAGCAGGAGTACTACGAGAAGGCCGTCGACTTCTGCGAGCGCCGGGGCATCCGCACCGGCATGGTCGAGCGCGTCCTCGAGCTGTGGGGCCGCACCCTGGACGCGATCCGCACCGAGGAGCTCGACCGGATCGGCACCGAGATCGACTGGGTGATGAAGTACCAGCTCATCGAGCAGTACCGGGCGAAGAACAACATCACCATGTCGCATCCCCGCATCGCCCAGATAGACCTCGCCTACCACGACATCCACCGCCGCCGCGGGCTCTACTACCTGCTGGAGAAGCGCGGCCAGGCGGCCCGGGTCTGCAACGACTTGAAAATCTTCGAGGGCAAGTCGGTGCCACCGCAGACCACCCGCGCCCGGCTGCGCGGCGACTTCATCCGCCGGGCCCAGGAACAGCGCCGCGATTTCACCGTCGACTGGGTGCATCTGAAACTCAATGACCAGGCGCAGCGCACCGTGCTGTGCAAGGACCCGTTCCGCTCGGTCGACGACCGGGTGGAGAAGCTGATCGCCGGTATGTGACCGGCGTACGGCTTACCTTCCCCTCGGGCCCCGTGCGTTCCGCGGACGGGGCCCGAGTCACGTCGTAGAGTGGCGCGCATTGGCCATCGCAAGATCTACCTAACGAGGACTCCGTGCGTCGACGCTCCGTACTCCTTGCCGTGCCCGCGGGCCTGCTGACACTCGCGGGCTGCGGTGACGAAAAGTCAGGGTCCGAGAAGACCAAGCCCTCCCAGGAGCCGACGAACCAGAGTCCCTCACCGGCCCCCAGCGGCAAGATCGTCTCCGGACCGGTGCCGCCCATTACCGCCGGTAAGAAGTTCGGTGAGAAGCCGAAGGTCGCCAAGGGCACGGGAAAGCCCTCGACGGATCTCGCGGTCAAGACGATCAGCCAGGGCGACGGCAGGAAGACGGTCAAGGGCGACTGGCTCCAGATCAACTACCTGGCGCAGATCTGGGACACCGGGAAGGTCATCGACAACACCTTCGACAAGAAGAAGACCGCCGCCTTCCCCATCGGCAAGGGCCAGGTCCTCCCGGGCTGGGACCAGGGACTGCTCGGCCGCGACCTCGGCAGCCGGCTGGAGCTGGCCGTCCCGCCCGCGTACGCCTACGGCAAGCAGGGCCAGCCGCAGGCCGGTATCAAGGGCACCGACACGCTGGTCTTCGTCATCGACCTGGTCGGCGCCTACGACGCCAAGAGCTCGGCCAAGGGCCGCAAGGTGGAGCAGACCGACGCCGACCTGCCCAAGGTGTCCGCCAACACCGACGGCAAGGCGCCCAGCATCACCATCCCCAAGAAGTCCGCGCCGAAGAAGCTGGTCTCCAGTTACGTCATCGAGGGTGACGGCAAGGAGGTCAAGAAGACCGACGCGCTGCTCGTCCAGTACAAGGGCGTGCTGTGGGACGGCGGCAAGGAGTTCGACTCCACCTACAAGCGCGGCGAGCTCGCCCAGTTCTCGCTCCAGCAGGTCGTCAAGGGCTGGTCGCAGGGGCTGACCGGGAAGAAGGTGGGCAGCCGGGTGCTGATCGTCGTGCCCCCGGACCTGGGCTACGGCAAGGCGGCCCAGAAGGGCATCCCCGCCAACTCCACGCTGGTGTTCTCCGTGGACATCCTGGCGGTTCTGTAACCTGTGCGGGTTGCCCACAACGTCACAAGGAGCAATTTCGTGAGCATCGAGAAGCCCGAGGTCGACTTCCCGGGCGGCGAGCCGCCGGCCGAGCTGGAGATCAAGGACATCTGGGAGGGCGACGGGCCCGCGGCCAAGGCCGGCGACAACATCGCCGTGCACTATGTGGGCGTTTCCTTCAGCACGGGCGAGGAGTTCGACGCGAGCTACAACCGCGGCACCCCGCTGCGGATCCAGCTCGGCGTGGGCCAGGTCATCACCGGTTGGGACCAGGGACTCCAGGGGATGAAGGTCGGCGGCCGCCGCCAGCTCATCATCCCGCCGCATCTCGGCTACGGCGACCGGGGCGCCGGTGGTGGCCGGATCAAGCCGGGCGAGACGCTGATCTTCGTCTGCGACCTGGTCTCCGTCTGAGACGGCCCTCCGTCGCGCCGAGGGCTCCTGCCGATGAGCAGGGGCCCTCGGCTTTTGCCGCGCGTCCCCGTAGCGGTACGGTCACGTGCGTAAGGTCACGAAGAAAGGGCGTCGATGGCGATTGCCAAGGCCGAGCGGCTGATGAACCTGGCCCTGTGCCTGCTGGGAACGCGGCGTCCGCTGACCAAACGGGAGTTGCGGGGCTCCATAGAGGCGTACCTCCAGACCGACACGGCCAACGACGACGCGTTCAACCGCATGTTCGAACGCGACAAGGACGACCTGCGCGAACTCGGCCTGATCATCGAAACGGTGGAGGGCCTCGACGGCGAGATCGGCTATCTCGCCCGCCGGGACAGCAACCGCCTCCCGCCGATCACCCTCGACGCCGAGGAGGCCGCCGCCCTCGGCCTCGCCGCCAAGGTCTGGCAGCAGGCCCGGCTCGCGGGCGCCGCCAGCGGCGCGCTGCAGAAGCTGCGCGCCGCCGGGATGCCGGTCGCCGAGGACCCGTACGACACGCCCGGGCACAGCGCGCTGGAACCGCGCATCCCGGTCCATGAGGCCGCCTTCGAGCCGCTGATGCTCGCCTGCCGCGACCGCCGCCCCGTCGTCTTCGACTACCGCAAGGCGAACGCCGCGCGCCCCGAGCAGCGGCAGGTCGAGCCCTGGACCCTGGAGTGCTGGCGCGGTCACTGGTACCTCGCCGGATGGGACCGCGAGCGCGCGGCCGAGCGGGTCTTCCGGCTCTCCCGGATCACCGGCCGGGTCCGGCTGCGGTCCGGCGCGTTCACCGCCGAGGTGCCCGACCACGTCACCGTCCGGGAGACCGTGGAGAGCTGGGCGGGCGAGACCGCCAACGGCACCGCCCGGATCCGGCTGCGCTCCGGCCACGGCTATCCGCTGCGGGCGAAGGCGCTGTCCACCCGGGAGGCCGGTGACGGCTGGGACGAGCTGGAGATTCCCTACGGGCACGGCCTGGACGCCTGGCTCGTGGAGTTCGGCCCGGACGTGGTCGTACTGGCGCCCGAGGAGCTGCGGGCGGATGTCGTGGACCGGCTGCGCGCGGTCGCCAAGGGCTGAGGGGACGGATCGACTTCACCATGGCCGGAAATGCCATTGACCAGACCCGGCGGATGCTCTCCCTGGTGACGTATCTGCGCGAGCGCCCCGGCGCCCGCGTCGCCGACGTCGCCCGGGCCTTCGGCATCAGCGAGGACGAGCTGATCGCCGACCTGGATGTGCTGCCGCTGTGCGGCACCAGCTTCCGCGGCGGCGATCTGATGGACATCGACACCGACGGCGAGCGGATCTGGTGGCACAACCCCGATGACGTGGCCGAGCCGCTGCGGCTGGCCGCCGACGAGGCCACCGCGCTGCTGGTCGCCGCCCGCGCCGTCGCCACCCTCCCAGGGCTGCGCGAGGGCGACCGGGACGCGCTGCTGCGGGCCACCGCCAAGCTGGAGGCCGCGGCGGGCGAGGCGGCGGGCGCCAGCTCCCGGCTCTCGGTGATCTTCGAGTCGGAGGGCGGGGTCTTCGCCGACGTCGACCGCGCCATCTCCGAGCGCCGCAGGCTGTGGCTGCGCTACTACTCACCCGCCCGTGACGAGATCACCGAGCGCGAGGTCGACCCGATCCGGCTCTTCGCCGTCGGCCGCACCTACATGGAGGCCTGGTGCCGCCTCTCCGAGGCGCGGCGGACCTTCCGGCTGGACCGGGTCGTGGAGATCAAGCTGCTGGACGACGCGTCCGATCCGCCCCCGATCGAGCTGCGCGACCTGTCGGAGCTGTCCTCCGCGCTGGTGCAGACCGGCGCCGAGGACCCCGAGGTGGTCATCGAGGTCGGCCCCGGCGGGCGCTGGGTCGCCGAGTACTACCCGCACGACAGCGCCGACGAGCTGCCCGACGGGGGCTTGCGGATCACGCTGCGCGCGCCCGACCCCGGCTCGCTGCGGCGCCTGGCGCTGCGGCTGGGCCGGGACGGCAGGATCGTCTCGCCGCAGGAGCTGGCGGACAGCGCTCGGGACGCGGCGCGGCAGGCGCTCGCGGCGTACGGTGAGTGAAGGGACGCACACAGTGACCGCACGGGGGAGTGCCACGTCGGTGGTCTTCAAGGCAGCCTGTCCGGAGTGCCGCGGCCGGTTCGAGCTGACCGCGGGCGCCCTGCGGCTGGCCATCGGGGCCAGCGACCGCACCACCTTCTACTCCTTCACCTGCCCCGACTGCGGGAGCGCGGTGCGCAAACCGGCGGGGGAGCGGATCGTGGAGCTGCTCACCGGTGGCGGGGTGCGTACGCTGCGACTGCACTCCACCGTCTAGGCTCTGCCGCATGCTCTGGCCGATGCTCGCCCTCGCCCTCGCCTTCTGCGGAATCGCCGTCCTCGCCGTGCTCTCGGCGCGGGTCTACGCGGAGGTCCGCAGGCTGGCCCGGCAGGTGTCGGACAGCTCGCGGCGGATCACCCGGGCCGCGGAGGACCTGGAGCGGGCCTCGGCTCCGCTGGGGTCACAGGTCGACGCGCTGCGTCGGCGGTGACGCGGGTCGCCGCTGATGGGCGCCCTGCTGCCCCACGGCCAACCGGGGTACGCTGACATTTCGTGGCCCCGGAAACGAGGCGGAGGGCCGCAACCCGGAGTCCGCACGGGGATTGCTTACGGTTTACCCCCGCGCGCTACGATCGCTGACAGCACGGCTGCCGGACACCTGTCCGACCGGTCGGGCAGCCCCACCCCCAGCCGCCTCGGTGAGAAGGTAGACGCTTATGCTGTTCGGAAAGATCGGCGTTCCCGAGATTCTCCTCATCCTTGTCGTCGTGCTGCTGCTGTTCGGTGCCAAGAAGCTTCCGGACATGGCGCGCTCGCTGGGCAAGTCGGCCCGGATCCTCAAGAGCGAGGCGAAGGCCATGAAGGCGGATGGCCAGCAGCAGAGTGCCCCGGCCGACCCGCCGAACCCCGGTCAGGACGACGCCACTCACCGCACCATCCAGGCCGCGCCCGGAGACGTGACCAGCTCGCGCCCGGTGTCGGAGCCGAGCGACACCACCAAGCGCTGACCCAGGGCCACTTGAAGGCGGCACGCAGGGCCGCCACCGGACGCACGAGATGAGGACGTGGGTTGCTCAAGTCTGCCCGCAAAAAGGAGAAGGACCCCGAGGGGCGGATGCCCCTCTCCGAGCACCTGCGTGAGCTGCGCAACCGGCTGCTCAAATCGGTCCTGGCGATCTGTGTGGTCACGATCATCGCGATGTTCTACTACATGGACATCGCGAAGTTCCTGATGCGGCCGGTGCTCGACGCCGTCGGCTGTGGCGGGGTCTCGTTCTCCGACCTCACGGGCAAGGGGGGCGAGGGGGGCAAGGGCCACGACTGCGCCTACTTCACCGTGAACGGTCTGCTGTCGCCGTTCACGATCATGCTGAAGGTCTCCTTCACGACCGGGTTGGTGGTGGCCACCCCGATCTGGCTTTACCAGCTGTGGGCCTTCCTCGCGCCCGGGCTGCACCGCAACGAGAAGAAGTACGGCCTGTTCTTCGTCGGGCTGGGCGTACCGCTCTTCGTCGGCGGCGCGTACTTCGCGTACCTGATCCTGCCGACCAGCGCCAAGGTCCTCATCGGCTTCACCCCGGAGGGGGCCAACAACCTCCTCCCACTGGACGACTTCCTCGATCTGCTGGCCCGCATGGTCGTCGTCTTCGGGCTCGCCTTCGAGCTTCCGCTGCTGCTGATCCTGCTGAACTTCACCGGCATCCTCAGCGGACGCCGGATGCTCGGCTGGTGGCGCGCCATGATCATGGGCATCACGGTCTTCGGCGCCATCGCCACGCCAAGCACCGACCCGATCGGCATGTTCGCCCTGGCCGGGCCGGTCGTCGTGCTCTACTTCGGCGCCGTCGGCGTCGCCCTGGTCAACGACCGGCGCAAGGCCCGCCGCCGGGCCGCCGACCCGGACTTCGGCCTGAGCGACGACGAGGCGTCCCAGCTGGACCTGACCCCCGAGGCCGTGGCCGCGCCCAGCGCCACGCCGGAGCTCACCGACGGGGACGACTCCGGCCCCGCCCGGCGCAACGGCTACGACGACGTCACGTAGCCGCACCCGGCGGCACGCCGCCGCATCCGGTCATATCCGGCCGCACCCGGTCATACCCGCCCACCCGCGGCCGCCCATCGGACGGCCCGGTGGACGGCTCGGCGGGCGGACCGGTCCGGCGGGCCGAACAAAGCCCCGATAAAGATCGCGTGCGCTGTCGGAGGTGGCCGGTAGGCTCGTAGATACGATGACCGACGAGCTATCTCCCGCCGAGCGCTACGCGGCGTCCCGCGTCCGGGCCGCCGAGCAGGCCACCGCGCTGGCCCCCTTCCGCGAGATGTACGACTTCGAGCTGGACCCGTTCCAGATCGAGGCGTGCAAGGCCCTGGAGAGCGGCAAGGGTGTGCTGGTCGCCGCTCCCACCGGCTCGGGCAAGACCATCGTGGGCGAGTTCGCCGTCCACCTGGCGCTGACCCAGGGCCGCAAGTGCTTCTACACCACGCCCATCAAGGCGCTGTCGAACCAGAAGTACACCGACCTGGTGAAGCGCTACGGCGCCGACCAGGTCGGCCTGCTCACCGGGGACAACAGCGTCAATTCCGAGGCCCCGGTGGTGGTGATGACCACCGAGGTGCTGCGGAACATGCTCTATGCCGGTTCCCAGTCGCTGCTCGGCCTCGGCTATGTGGTGATGGACGAGGTCCACTACCTCTCCGACCGGTTCCGGGGCGCGGTGTGGGAGGAGGTCATCATCCACCTCCCCGAGTCGGTGACGCTGGTGTCACTCTCCGCGACCGTCTCCAACGCCGAGGAGTTCGGCGACTGGCTGGACACCGTCCGGGGCGACACCGAGGTCATCGTCTCCGAGCACCGTCCGGTGCCGCTGTGGCAGCACGTGCTGGCCGGGCGCCGGATGTACGACCTGTTCGAGGAGAAGAGCGGCCAGGACGGCGACCAGGGCGGACGCCGCGAGGTCAACCCTGATCTGGTCCGGCTGGCCCGGATGGAGAACAGCCGCCCCTCCTTCGGCCGCGACAAGCGCCGCGGCCGCAACATGCGCGAGGCCGACCGGGAGCGCGAGCGCCGCCAGCGCAGCCGGATCTGGACCCCCGGCCGCCCCGAGGTGATCGACCGGCTCGATGCCGAGGGGCTGCTTCCGGCCATCACCTTCATCTTCAGCCGGGCCGGCTGCGAGGCCGCCGTCCAGCAGTGCCTCCACGCGGGGCTGCGGCTCAACGACGAGTCGGCGCGCTCCCAGGTGCGGTCCATCGTCGAGGAGCGCACCGCCGGGATCCCCGACGAAGACCTCCATGTACTGGGGTACTTCGAATGGCTGGAGGGCCTGGAGCGGGGCATCGCGGCCCACCACGCCGGAATGCTCCCCACCTTCAAGGAAGTGGTCGAGGAGCTCTTCGTCCGCGGCCTGGTCAAGGCGGTCTTCGCCACCGAGACCCTCGCCCTGGGCATCAACATGCCCGCCCGCTCGGTGGTGTTGGAGAAGCTCGTCAAGTGGAACGGCGAGCAGCACGTCGACATCACCCCCGGTGAGTACACCCAGTTGACCGGCCGCGCCGGGCGGCGCGGTATCGACGTCGAGGGCCATGCGGTGGTGCTGTGGCAGCGCACCATGGACCCAGCGGCGCTCGCCGGGCTGGCCGGCACCCGCACGTATCCGCTGCGCTCCTCCTTCAAACCGTCGTACAACATGGCGGTCAACCTGGTCTCCCAGTTCGGGCGGCACCGCTCGCGCGAGCTGCTGGAGACCTCCTTCGCACAGTTCCAGGCCGACAAGGCGGTCGTCGGGATCTCCCGCCAGGTGCAGCGCAACGAGGAGGGCCTCGAGGGCTACCGCGCCTCCATGACCTGCCACCTCGGCGACTTCGACGAGTACGCGCGGCTGCGCCGCGAGCTCAAGGACCGCGAGACCGAGCTGGCCCGGCAGGGCGCGGCCCAGCGGCGCGCGGCCGCCGCGGTCGCTCTGGAGAAGCTCCGCCCCGGCGATGTCATCCACGTGCCCACCGGCAAGTTCGCCGGGCTCGCCCTGGTGCTGGACCCCGGGCTGCCCGCCGGGCGGGTGGGCGGCCACCGCGGCATGGAGTACCACGACGGGCCGCGGCCCCTGGTGCTCACCGCCGAGCGGCAGGTCAAGCGGCTGGCGTCGATCGACTTCCCGGTCCCGGTCGAGCCGCTGGACCGGATGCGGATCCCCAAGTCGTTCAATCCGCGCAGCCCCCAGTCGCGCCGCGATCTGGCCTCCGCGCTGCGCACCAAGGCCGGCCACCACGATGTGCGGCGCCACCGCAAGGAGCGCTCGCCCGCCGCCGATGACACCGAGATCAGCCGGCTGCGCGCGGCCATCCGCGCCCACCCCTGCCACGGCTGCAGCGACCGCGAGGACCACGCCCGCTGGGGCGAGCGCTACCACCGGCTGCTGCGCGACACCCGGCAGCTGGAGCGGCGCATCGAGGGCCGTACGAACACCATCGCCCGCACCTTCGACCGGATCTGCTCCCTGCTGAGCGAGCTCGGCTATCTGCGCGGCGACGAGGTCACGGACGAGGGCAGACGGCTGGCGCGGCTGTACGGCGAGCTGGACCTGCTGGCCAGCGAGTGCCTGCGCGAGGGCGTCTGGGAGGGGCTGCCCCCCGCCGAGCTCGCGGCCTGCGCCTCCGCGCTGGTCTACGAGGCGCGGACGGCCGATGACGCGCTGCCGCCCAAGCTGCCCACGGGCCGGGCCAAGGACGCGCTCGGCGAGATGGTCCGGATATGGGGCCGGCTGGACGCCCTGGAGGAGGAGCACAAGATCAACCAGGCGGAGGGCGTCGGCCAGCGCGAGCCGGACCTGGGCTTCGCCTGGGCCGCCTACCGCTGGGCCTCCGGCCACGGGCTCGACGAGGTGCTGCGCGAAATCGACATGCCCGCCGGTGACTTCGTGCGCTGGACCAAGCAACTGATCGATGTGCTCGGCCAGATCGCCGCTGCGGCCCCCGAGGGCACCGTGGCGCGCAGCGCCCGCCGTGCGGTCGACGGGCTGCTGCGCGGGGTCGTGGCGTACTCCTCGGTCGGCTGAGGCCGAGCCCGCCGCCCACCGCGGTGGCCTCAGGCCGGATCGTAGATGAAGGGGAGGGTGTTGCTGTTGCCCGCGGGGGTGTGGAGCTGAACGTTGACGGTTCCGGCCGCATGGGCCGGAGCCGTCGCCACGGCCAGCGTGTCCGAGAGGACGCTGAAGGAGGCCGGGACGCCCCCGAAGGTCACGGAGTCGGTGTAGGTGAGGTTGGAGCCGTTGATCGTGACGGAGTCGCCGCCCAGTGACGAACCCTCGTTTGGGATGAGCGAATTGATCACCGGAGCGCCGAGATAGGTGTAGTACGGGTTCCCCGGGCCCAAGGTGCTGGTGCCGCCCGGTGTGGTCACGGTGACCACGACCGTGCCGGTTCCGGGAGGGGCGGTCGCCGTCAGCTGATTGTCCGAGATCACGGTGAAGCCGGTGGCGAGGTTGGGGCCGAAGTGGACGGCGCCGGCCAGCGCCAGGCCGCTGCCGGTGATGGTGACGGAGTTGCCGCCGGTGTCCGGGCCGAACTGCGGGGTCACACCGGTGACGACCGGGGCGGCGACATAGATGTACGACAGCGGATTGCTGATGCCCCCCGGCGTGGTGACGGTCACATTCACCACCGAGGGTGGCCCCGCCGGTGCGCTGACGGTGATGTGGGTGGCGGTGTTGGTGAGGATGGTGGCGGGGGTGGCGCCGAAGAGGACTTGGGTGGCGCCGGTGAGGTTGGTGCCGGTGAGGGTGACGGTGTTTCCGCCGGTGGTGGGGCCTGAGGTGGGGTTGAGGTTGGTGAGGGTGGGGGCGGAGACGGTGGTGTAGGTGTAGGGGAGTGGGTTGCTGGTGCCGCCTGGGGTGGTGGCGGTGACGTTGACGGTGCCGGTGCCTGCGGGTGCGGTGGCGGTGATTTGGGTGGCGGTGTTGGTGAGGATGGTGGCGGGGGTGGCGCCGAAGAGGACTTGGGTGGCGCCGGTGAGGTTGGTGCCGGTGAGGGTGACGGTGTTTCCGCCGGTGGTGGGGCCTGAGGTGGGGCTGAGCGCGGTGAGCACCGGAGCCGCGACCGTCGTATAGGTGAAGAACACGTTCTGAGTGCTGGTTCCCGTCGGACCCGTGACCGTGACCTTGGCCGTGCCGCTCCCCGGCGGAGTCCTCGCCGTGATCTGTGTGTTGCTCACGACGACCACATTGGTGGCGAGATTCGGGCCGAACCTGACCACGGTGGCGCCGGTGAAGCCGGAACCATTGATCGTGACAGGGGTGCCCCCGGCCGGATTGCCTTGGGTGGGGCTGACGCTGGTCACTACGGGGGCCATGATGCCCTTCTCCTTCTTGAGCCGTGCGGACGGCCGTGCCCTGACCGGCGGGACGTCGGCCAGGGCACGGGGATCGGAAATCACCGTGTGCCATGCGGGGTGCTGACCCGGGGGATGACCGTGCGGGGCGTGCCCGCGCACGGCCGATGGATCAGGTGACGGTGAAGGTGGCCGGGCCGGATGTGCCACCACAGGTGGTGATCGTGAAGGCCCCGGCGCCCGCGGCCGCCGCGGCGGGCACCGCGGTGACGATGGAGGTGGCGTCGACGGGGGTGAAGGGCAGGCCGGTGAAGGCGGTGGCCGCCGAGTCGGTGAACGTCACGTCGGTGATGCCGATGAGGCAGGTGGCGCCGGAGATGGTGGTCTCGGTCCCCGCCGGGCCCGTGGCGGGGGTCAGGGTGGCGGTGGCCAGACTCGGCGCGTTGTAGTAGTCGACCTGGGTGGTGCCCGCGGTGCCCGTGCCGCCTACGGTGGTGACCGTGACCTGCTGGGTGTCGAAGCAGCCGGCCGGGGTGTGGGCCGGAGCGGTGACGGTGACCTGGGTGTTGCTGCCGCCGGCGGCGAACGCGACCGGGGTGAGCGCGCCCACATGGACGGTGCCCCCTGCCGCGAAGCCGGTGCCGAAGACCGTGAGCGGGCCGCCACCGGCGGGCAGACACGTCTGACCCAGCCCCGTGGTCGTCGGCGCGACGATGACGAAGAACGGCACCGAGTTGCTCCGGGTTCCGTTCGACAGGTTGACGCTGACCGAGACCTGCCCCGAGCACGGCGCGGTGGTGGGAACCACGAAGGTGACCAGGGTGTTGGAGACCGACGCCGGGGTGACGACGGAACTGCCGAAGTTGACCGAGACGGTCGTGCCCAGCGAGGTGCCGTTGATGCTGATGGTGTCGCCGACCTTGCCCTGGTTGGGGGTGACGGAGGTGATGGGCATGAGCTTTCTCCTGTTCGATCGTCTTGCTCTGGGCGGATGTGCCGAGAGAGGAGGGATGGGCCCGTGGCCGCCGTTGCCCGTACCGGCTTCCGTCGCGCGGAGGGGTGGAAGGGGAGACGAACCCTCGGGGGCCTGGGACGCCACGGCCTTCAGCGGGGACCGCATGACCGGTGATGGCGACTTGAGGGGGACTCGTGCCCGGGTGCTGACCGTAATAGGGCGAGTCATGCACGGAACGGGTCGGCGCCGAGGTCACCGTGGTGCCGAAACTCTCGCTCGATGTGAGTGAACCAAAAGTGGGATAGGTGCGGAAGGTGCGAAAAAGGCTCGAACGGAGCTCATATGACGATATGTCAAGCCTTCATGGCAGGCTCTCGCGAGCGGGAGTGCGCCCCCCCGCGGCCGCCGGATCGATGCCGGTTGCTCTGCCGCGCCCGCCGAGGGCGGCGCGCGCAACGGCCCCGGCCGGATGCTCCCGGCCGGGGCCTGATGGTCGTACGCGCCGCGTCCCCTACGCGACGGCCGTCTGCGCGACGGCCTCCTGCGCCGCGCCCCAGCGCGACGGCTTCCTCCGCGACTGGCTTCTGTGCCGCACTCTTGCGCGACGGTCTCGTGCGTCGCGCCCCCTATGCGACGGCCTCCCGCGCGGCGCCGCCTGGTCGCGGGTTCACTACGGGCGCCCCCTACGCGGCGGCTTCACGCGCGGCGCCCCCAGGCGACGCGACTACGTGGCGCCCCGTGCGCGACGGCTTCCTTCGCGGCGCCCCCCTACGCGGCGGCCTCCTCGGGTCCCGCGCCCTCCTGCTCCGCCTCGACCTGCTGGTTCCACTCCCGCTTCGACGCCTGCCAGCCGTCCTCGTCATGGCCGCGCCGCCAGTACCCGGAGATGGACAGCCACTCGCGCGGGATCTGGCGCTCGAGGCGCAGATGGCGGCGGATCTCCTTCACGAAGCCCGCCTCGCCGTGGACGAAGGCGTGCACCTGCCCGGGCGGGAACTCCAGCCCCCGCACGGCCGCCACCAGCGCCTCGCCGACCGGCGCGGCGCCCCGGTGCAGCCAGCTCAGCTGGACCCCCTCGGGGACGGTGAGCTTGAGCTCCTCCGTCTCGTCCGCCACCTCGATGAACGCGTGCACCGGCACCTCGGCCGCGCCGCCCGCCCGGCCGTCGGCGAGCCGCTCCAGCGCCGTGGCGATCGCGGGCAGGGCGCTCTCGTCCCCCGCGAGCAGATGCCAGTCGGCCTCGCCGCTGGGAGCGTAGGCGCCGCCCGGCCCCATGAAGTGGATCTCCTCGCCGGGCCGGACCCGGGCGGCCCACGGCCCGGCCAGCCCTTCGTCGCCATGGGTCACGAAGTCCACCGTCAGCTCGCGGGCGGCCGGATCCCACGCCCGCACCGTGTACGTCCGCGTGACCGGCCACTGCTCGCGCGGGAACTCGGCACGGATCCGCTCCAGGTCGAACGGTTCCGGGTAGACGGCACCCCCGGTCGGGAAGAGCAGCTTGATGTAGTGATCGGTCCACTCGCCCGCGTGGAAGTCCGCGAGGCCGTCGCCGCCCAGGACGACCCGCACCATGTGCGGGGTCAGCCGGTCGGTGCGCACCACCTGTGCGCGATGCGGTGTGCGCGTCTTACGGGCCGGACGGTCCGCCATGGCGACCTCCCTGATCAACAAGAGTTAGGTTTACCTAACCTAACAGCTCACTCCTCAAGAGTGGACAGCAATCTGCGCAAAGATCCACCCAAGCCCCAGCGCTCCGCCAGCGCCGCCACGGCTCCGGGGTCGCGCGGTGACCGCGGCAGCGCCGGGTCGAAGGCGGGGAGCGCCACGTCCGAGGCGACCCGGACCACCTTCGGGGCGACCTCGACATACGCCCGCGCCTCGGCCAGCCGCTTGCGCTGGGCGGGGGTCAGCTTGGCGGCGGGGTCGTCGACGGCGGCCATGATCCCGGCCAGGTCGCCATGGGCGGCCAGCAGCTTGGCGGCGGTCTTCTCGCCGACGCCGGGCACCCCCGGCAGCCCGTCGCTGGGGTCGCCGCGCAGCAGCGCCAGATCCGCGTACCCCCGGCCGGTCACTCCGTACTTCTCGCGCACGTACGACTCGTCGACGAGCTGGAGGGTGCCCACGCCCTTGACGGGGTAGAGCACCCGCACCCCGCGCTCGTCGTCCACCAGCTGGAACAGATCGCGGTCGCCGGTGACGATGTCGACCGGACCGGCCGCCCGGCCCGTGAGCGTGCCGATCACATCGTCGGCCTCGTAGTCCGCGGCGCCGACCCGGGCGATGCCGATCGCGTCCAGCACCTCGTCGATCACCGGGACCTGCGGGGAGAGGGTGTCCGGCACCTCCTCCCGGTCCACTCCGGCCCCCTCCGGGGCCTCCTCGGCCACCCGGTGGGCCTTGTACGTGGGGATCAGGGCGACCCGCCAGGCCGGGCGCCAGTCGAAGTCCATGCAGGCCACCAGGTCGTCCGGGCGGTGGTCCTGGACGAGCCGGGCGATGAAGTCCAGGAGCCCGCGCACGGCGTTCACCGGCGTGCCATCGGGGGCCCGGACCGAGTCCGGGACCCCGAAATAGGCTCGGAAGTAGAGGGAGGCGGTGTCGAGGAGCATCAGGCGTCGCGTCACGAACCCGACTATGCACTACCCCACTGACACGGATCCCGAGGATAATGTGAAGTGGATCACCGTTTGGTTTACGCCAAATCGATCGGGGCAGGCGCGCCCCCGGAGCGGACCCGTTCAGTGATTCAACTATTGCGGCGGTCAGCGGTCCGATGCCGCACCGCTCCACGACCCGCCGGCGGGGGTGGCGGGTCGCTTTTTGGTGCGATCTGAGAGGTACATGTGGCCAAATTGCGAGCCGAACACCTGTACAAGGTGTTCGGCAGACGACCCGATGAGGCGGTGGCGCAGCTGGAAGGCGGCGCGGACCGCGAGGAGCTCCGGGCGAGCGGCACGACAGCAGCGGTCATCGATGCCTCCTTCGCCGTCGAGGCGGGCCAGATCTTCGTCGTCATGGGTCTGTCCGGATCCGGCAAGTCCACCCTGCTGCGGATGCTGAACGGGCTGCTGGAGCCGACCGCCGGGCGCGTGCTCTTCGACGACGACGACCTGACCGCGCTCACCCCCAAGGGTCTGCGCGAGGTCCGGTCCCGCAAGATCAGTATGGTCTTCCAGCACTTCGCCCTCTTCCCGCACCGCAGCGTGCTGGAGAACGCCGCCTACGGCCTCGAGGTGCAGGGCGTGCCGCGCGAGGAGCGCGTCCGGCGCGCCACCGAGGCGCTGGAGCTGGTGGGCCTGGCCGGCTGGGAGAAGTCCTGGCCCGATGAGCTCTCCGGCGGTATGCAGCAGCGCGTCGGCCTCGCCCGGGCCCTGGCCACCGACGCCGACATGCTGCTGATGGACGAGTCCTTCAGCGCGCTGGACCCGCTGATCCGCCGCGATATGCAGGACCAGCTGCTCCAGCTCCAGAAGCGGCTCAAGAAGACCATCGTCTTCATCACCCACGACCTGAACGAGGCCATGCGGCTCGGCGACCGCATCGCCGTGATGCGCGACGGCCAGATCGTCCAGATCGGCACCGCCGAGGACATCCTGGTGACCCCCGCCAACGACTACGTCGCCTCCTTCACCCAGGACGTCGACCGCAGCCGCGTGCTCACCGCCGGCGCGATCATGGCCGAGCCGAGCGAGGCGCTGGGCACCACGACCGACGACGGCACCACGCTCCGTACCGAGCAGGACGTGCTCGCGGCCGCCCCCGCCACCGTCACCGAGAGCACCCCGATCATCGAGCTGTTCCAGCCGTGTTCGCGCAGCGGGGTCGCGGTCGCCGTCACCGACGACGACGGTGCGCTCACCGGCGTCGTCACCCGCGCCCGGCTGCTCGCCGTCCTCGGCGAGCCGGACCCCGGGCCCGACGGGGCCGAACCGCCGGCCGGTGAGACTCCGGACGCGCCCGAGACCACCAAGAAGGTGATCACCGGTGCCTAGGCTTCAGCTCGGCGACTGGATCGACTCCGGCGTCAACTGGCTCCGAGACAATCTGAGCTGGCTCTTCGACTTCATCTCCAGCGTCGTCCAGGGCATGTACGACGGGGTGAACACGGTGCTCAGCGGCCCCGAGCCGCTGCTGCTCGCGGGCATCCTGGCGCTGCTCGCCTGGTGGCTGCGCGGGCTGCTGCCCGCCGTGCTCGCCTTCCTGGGATTCGCCCTCATCGACTCGATCGAGTTGTGGGGCGAGGCGATGAACACCCTCGCACTGGTGCTGGTCGCCGGTGTGATCACCATCGTGTTCGCGGTGCCGCTCGGCATCTGGGCCTCGCGCAACCGCGCGGTGAGCGCCGTGATCCGTCCGGTGCTGGACTTCATGCAGACGATGCCCGCCTTCGTCTACCTGATCCCCGGCATCTTCTTCTTCGGCCTCGGGGTGGTCCCCGGTGTCGTCGCCACCGTCATCTTCTCGATGCCCCCGGGCGTCCGCATGACGGAACTGGGCATCCGGCAGGTGGATGCGGAGCTGGTGGAGGCGGCCGACGCCTTCGGCACCCATCCGCGCCGTACCCTGCTGCGCGTCCAGCTCCCGCTGGCCCTGCCCACCATCATGGCGGGCGTCAACCAGGTGATCATGCTGGCGCTGTCCATGGTCGTCATCGCCGGTATGGTCGGCGCCGAGGGCCTGGGCTCCACCGTCTTCCAGGCGATCAGCTCCGTCGACGTGGCCATGGGCTTCGAGGGCGGTATCGCGGTGGTCATCCTGGCCATGTACCTGGACCGGATGACCAGCGCGCTCAACCAGCGCGTCTCCCCGCTGGCCCGCCGTGCGCTGGCCAAGGAGAAGGCCAAGGCGCTCAGCGGCCTGAAGGTGCTGCACTGGCGGCCCGCGACCTCCGTCGCCATGGTCGGCGTCGTCGTCCTGGCGCTGGTCGCCGGCGGCATGAGCATGTTCGGCGGCAACGACGAGGGCCCCCAGGTCTCCGCCAACGTCGGCAAGGGCCAGTCGGTCAACATCGGCTACATCAACTGGGACGAGGGCGTCGCCACCACCTTCCTGTGGAAGGAACTCCTGGAACAGCGCGGCTTCAAGCCCAAGGTGCAGTCGTACGACGTCGGCGCCCTGTGGACCGGTATGGCCTCGGGCAACATCGACATGCAGACCGACGGCTGGCTGCCGGCCACCCACGCCGCGTACTGGTCGAAGTACAAGAGCAAGCTGGAGAACCTCGGCTCCTGGTACGGCTCCACCTCGCTGGAGGTCGCGGTCCCCTCGTACGTCAAGGGCGTCAAGACCCTGGACGACCTGGAGAAGAAGTCCAGCACCTTCAAGAAGAAGATCATCGGCATCGAGCCCGGCGCCGGTGAGATGAAGCTGATGCAGGACAAGGTCATGCCGGGCTACGGCCTGAACAAGAACTTCACCCTGGTGAAGGGCTCCACCGCGGCCATGCTCTCCCAGCTGGACCGCTCCTACGCCAAGAAGGAGCCGATCGCGGTCACCCTGTGGTCCCCGCACTGGGCGTACGACAAGTACAAGCTCACCAAGTTGAAGGACCCCAAGGGCGCCTTCGGCAAGGGCGACCACATCGACACGATCGCGCGCAAGGGCTTCTCCCAGGAGAGGCCGCAGATCGCCAAGTGGATGAAGAACTTCAAGCTGGACGAGAAGCAGCTCACCAGCCTGGAGTCGGCCATCCAGGACGCCGGTAAGGGCAAGGAGCAGCAGGGCGTGCGCGCCTGGCTGAAGCAGAACCCGGGCATGGCCAACAAGCTCGCCCCGGTGCCCGGCGGCGCCGACCAGAAGGGCAAGGACGCGGGCGCCGCGCCGAAGATCGGCTACTTCCCGTGGGACGAGGACGTCGCCACCACCTACCTGTGGAAGAACGTCCTGGAGCGGCGCGGCTACAAGCCGGAGATCAAGCAGTACGACGTCGGCTCCATGTTCACCGGGATGAGCACCGGACAGGTCGACGTCGAGTTCGACGGCTGGCTACCGGTCGCCCAGAAACAGTATTGGGACAAATACAAGAAGAACCTGGTCGACGTCGGGTCGTGGTACGACAAGACCTCCCTGGAGCTCGCGGTGCCGTCCTACGTCAAGGACGTGAAGTCGCTCGCGGACCTCAAGGGGAAGGCGTCCACCTTCAAGGGCAAGATCGTCGGTATCGAACCCGGGACCGGCGAGATGAAGATCCTGAAGGGCAAGGTGCTCAAGGAGTACGGTCTGGACAAGGAGTACACCGTCAGTGACGGCTCCTCGCCGGCGATGCTGGCCCAGCTTGAGCGGTCGTACGCCAAGAAGGAGCCGGTGGTCGTGGTCCTGTGGACCCCGCACTGGGCCTACAGCAAGTACAAGCTGACCAAGCTCGCCGACCCGAAGAAGGCATTCGGGGCCAACAACCAGCTCCACACGCTCGCCAACAAGTCCTTCCCGAAGAAGTTCCCCGAGTTCAACGGGTGGCTGAAGAAGTGGCACATGACCGAGAAGGAGCTGGCGACCCTGGAGCAGGCCATCCAGGACGCCGGTAAGGGCAACGAGGAGAAGGGCGTCCAGAAGTGGATGGACGCCCACCCCGGCATCGTCGACAAGATGGCGCCGGTGGCTTCCTGACCCACCGTCCGCACCACGCACACCGCGGCCCGGAGCGCATCGCGTGCTCCGGGCCGCGGTGTCTTCCTTTCCGGAACAGCCCGCCGCCCACTCATGACCTCCGCACGGCCCGTACCCGGCGTTGTGGAACCCACGGAGCCGGGCGGGCCGTCGCGCCGAATGGTGGAGCCGCCGTACGGTGGAGCGATGAGCCCTCGCACCCCCGTACGGCGCGTGGTGTCCCTCGTGCCCTCGCTCACCGAGGCCGTCGCCGCCACCGCGCCGGAGCTGCTCGCCGGGGCGACCGACTGGTGCACCCATCCGCCCGGCCTCACCGCGGAGCGGATCGGCGGCACCAAGAATCCCGACACCGCCCGGATCGCCGCCCTCGCCCCCGATCTCGTGATCGCCAACGAGGAGGAGAACCGCCCCTCCGACCTCGCCGCGCTGCGCGCCGCCGGACTCGAGGTCCTGGTGACCGAAGTGCGCACCCTGGAGCAGGCGTTCAGCGAGCTGGAGCGGGTCCTGGTGCGCGGCTGCGGACTGGCCCGGCCCGGCTGGCTTGACGCGGCCGAGGCCGCCTGGGCGGACGTACCGGCCGGGGGCCCGGCGCGGCACGCCGTCGTACCGGTGTGGCGGCGTCCGTGGATGGTGCTGGGCCGGGACACCTTCGCCGGTGACGTCCTGGCCCGGCTGGGCGTACGGCACCTCTACAGCGCGCATCCCGAGCGCTATCCCCGGATCCCGATCCAGGAGTTGACGGCGGGGGAGGCCGATCTGGTGGTGTTGCCCGACGAGCCGTACCGCTTCACGGCCGACGACGGGCCCGAGGCGTTCCCCGGCCTCCCCGCGGCCCTCGTCAGCGGCCGTCACCTCACCTGGTACGGCCCCTCGCTGGCGGAGGCGCCCGCCGTCCTCACGGCCGCGCTGTCGGCGGCGCGCTGACGGCCGTCGTACATTTCCTCGGTGAGAAGACGGGGAAGACGAGCCCGTCCACCCTCATGAGCCAGGATCACCCGGGAGTCCGGATCACCCGGGAGCCCGGATCACCTTCACCGAACACTTCACCGGAACACCTTCGACGGAGGACCGTTGCTGAACGTCATCGCCGTACCCATGGCGCCCGAGGCGGCCCGAGCGGTCCGCGACCGGCCCGACGCGCTGATCGCCGCCCCGCTGCCGGACGACGCCGAGGTGCGGGGCGACTGGGTCCGCGCGCCCGGCGCCCGCGGCGGCGCGGTGATCTACGTGCACGGCGGCGGGTTCGCCCACACCATGCCCGAGGCCGAGCGGGTGATGGCCTACCGGCTGTCGACGGCGACCGGACGCCCGGCCCTGCGGGTGGACTACCGGCTGGCGCCCGAACACCCCTATCCGGCGGCGCTCGAGGACGTGCTGGCCGCCTGGCGCGGGGTGCTGGACGAGGGCGTCCCGGCCGCCGAGGTCGTTCTCGCCGGGGAGTCGGCCGGTGCCACGCTGGTGCTCTCCGCCCTGCTGGAGATCCAGCGGACCGGCGGTCCGCGGCCCGGTGCCGCGATCGCGGTCTCGCCCATCACCGACTTCGCCCTTACGGGTGCGTCGATCGCCGCCAACGACGGTAAGGACGTACTGAGCCGGGCCGCGCTCGGCTCCATAAGCGCCCAGTACCTGGCCGGGGCGCCCGCCGACCGGGCCCCGCAGTCGCCGCTGTACGGGGATCCGCGCGGACTGCCGCCGCTGCTGATCGCCGTGGGCGCGGACGAGGTGCTCCTGGACGACGCCCGCCGCTTCGCCGAGGCGGCCGGCGCCGCCGGGGTGAGCGTGCGCCTGGAGGAGTACGCGGGCATGCCGCACGCCTTCCACCTGTCCGAGCCGGGCGAGGTGCTGCTGGACCGGATCGGCCGGTGGCTCGCCGACCCGGTCCGCGTCTTCACCGTCAGCGACCCGGACGCGGGCCCCTACGCGCTCACCGACGGCCCCGACGGCGCCCTGTGGTTCACATTGGTCCACCAAGGAGCGATCGGCCGCAGGGACGCCGACGGCCGGATCACCGTCCACTCCGTCGGAGCCAAGCCGACGATGATCGCCCAAGGGCCCGATGGCGCCCTGTGGTTCAGCGAGTACGGCACCCACCGCATCGGCCGGATCGCGATGGACGGCACGACCTCCTCCTTCGTCCCGCCGACCGCCGACGGCGGGCCTTACGGCATCGCCGCGGGCCCGGACGGGGCCATATGGTTCACGCTGTCGGCCGCCGACCGCATCGGGCGGATCACCATGGACGGCGACATCACCGAATACGCCGCGCCCGGAGCCTTCCCGTCCGCCATGGCGGCGGGGCCCGACGGCGCCCTGTGGTTCACCCTCAACCAGGGCAACGCCATCGGCCGGATCACCATGGACGGCCGGACGACCGCCCACCCCCTGCCGACCGAGGGCGCCGCGCCGGTGGGCCTCGCCCAAGGGCCGGACGGCGCCCTGTGGTTCACCGAGATCGGCGCGGGTCAGATCGGCCGCATCGCGATCGACGGCACCGTCACCGAGTACCCGCTACCCGACCGCCAGGCCCGGCCGCACGCCATCACCAGTGGTCCGGACGGGGCGCTGTGGTTCACCGAATGGGGCCGCGGCGGGGTCGGGCGCATCACCACGGACGGCCGGATCACGGCGTACGACCTGCCCCGAGCCGACTGCGAACCCCACGGCATCGCCGCGCACGACGGCGCGCTGTGGTGCGCCCTGGAGACGGGAGCCCTGGCCAGGATCGACGTCCCCCGCTGATCCTTCCGCACCCCTGGCTCGGCATGGCCTCGGCGGGGACGCGGGCGGGGCCGCGGGCCGAAGCCCCCGCCCCCGCTCACCCCCGCATCACCCTCAGCCGTCCACCGCGCAGCAGGAGTCGCGCCGCAGCAGCCGCCCCACCTCCAGCCACTCATCCGCCGACTTCCCGTGCGGTGCCGCCGCGGCACCGGCCCCCGGGAAGGACTCGACCAGCTCGCGCTGCTCGTACGGCACCCCGCCCCGCAGCACCGACACCGTCCGTACCAGCGTGTCGAAGTCCGTGAAGGGATCGCCGTCCACGACCGTCAGGTCCGCCAGCTTGCCGACCTCCAGGGTCCCCAGATCGCGGTCGGCGCCGAAGGCCCGCGCCGGGAGGACGGTCGCCGTGCGCAGCGCCTCCTCCGGCGACAGCCCGAACCGGTGCAGGGCGCGCAGCGCCATGTGCAGATGGAGGCCCACCGGCACCAGCGGCTGGTCCGTCCCCAGGGCCACCACCCCGCCCCCGGAGAGGATCCGCTGGTAGACCCCGATCTCTGTGCGCAACGTGGCCAGTTGGTCCGAGGTCGGGGGCGTCCCGGCGAGCTGCCGTACGAGCGCGGTGTCCCACGGCGGCATCAGCCGGGTGACCCGCTCGTCCTCCGCCAGCGAGGGGTCCGCCCCGACCAGGGGCGAGGCCGTGAACGGTGTGGCGATGAGCCGGAAGTCGGAGGTCGCGGTGTAGATGTCCGCCACGTCCTGCTGGGAGTGCCCGGTCGCCGTCGTGGCGTGGCCGTACTCCAGCCGCTGGGTGGCCTGCAGATGCGTCGTCAGGTCCTGTCCGAGCTGTATGCCCGGTGAGCACAGATGGCTGCCGGTGCGCACGCCGAGCCGCTCATGTGCGAACCGGGCCGCCTCCTCCATGATCCAGCCCGGTGCGCGGACATAGGTCTTGACGAAGTCCCAGTCGAGCGCGGCACCGCGCGCCAGGGAGCGCCGCAGACCATCGCGGGTGCGATGCGCCCGGCCCATGCTGTACGCGACGCGCGGCCCGTCCAGCAGCTCGCCGGTGGCCAGCAGCCGCGGCCCGGCCAGGGCGCCCGCCGCGACGGCCTCCCTGAGGCGCGCCTGCTCATAGGCGAACCCGCCGAGGGAGACCGCGGTGGTGATGCCGTACGCGAGCTGCAGGGCGGTCTGACGGCCGCCGTAGGTGTACTGCCAGGGGTGGGTGTGGGCGTCCCACAGCCCGGGGATCACGGTGCGGCCGGAGGCGTCGACGCGCCGCTTCGCGGGCCGCCCGGCCCGGTGCGCCTCCACGGCCGCGATGCGCCCGCCGCGCACCACGACGTCCACGTCCTCGCGGACCGTGCCGCCCTTACGGCCGTCACGACCGGCGCCGCCCTCGCCTCCGGTGCCGTCCCAGAACCGCCCGGCGTGGACGACGGTGTCCGCGGGGCGCGGCCGCCGGTGGTCCAGCGGGATACGGACCGTCCGGGCGGTGCCGCTCGTGACGTCCAGCAGCCGCAGCCGGCCCGCCGACAGATACAGGACGCTGCGGGAGTCCCCGGACCAGGAGGGGTGATCGGCGGCCTCGTCGGTCAGCCGGCGCGGCGCGCCGTCGGGGGTGCCATCCGCCCTTACGGGCAGCAGCCACAGGGCGGACTCGACGATGAGCGCCATATGGCGGCCATCGGGGGACCACACCGGTCCGGAGTCATAGCGGTCGGAGAGGGAGGTGTGCGGGGCGACGGCGTGCTGCCTGGCCGCACCCGTGCTGATGTCGATCACCCGGATCAGGTTGTAGCCCTCGCGGAATCGTTGATTCAGCCGATTGCGATCGCACAGGGCGACATAGCGCCCGTCGGGTGACCAGCTCGGTCGTCCGGGCAGCCCTCCGGCGCCCATCGGCGCGGCGAGCACCCGTTCCGTACCGGCGTCGAGATCGCGCAGGACCAGGTTTCCCGACATGTCGACACTGGCGAGCCGGGTGCCGTCGGGGGAGAGCGCCGGATGCACCCGGCCGCCGGAGGCCAGCACGGTCTCCTCGCCCGAGGCCAGCTCCCGGCGGCGCACGGCCAGCAGTCCGTCGCGGTCGTCGGCGTACACCAGGGCGCGCCCGTCCGGCGTCCAGGTGGGAGCCAGCAGATACCGGGTGGGGGCCGCCCGCACGACCCGGCGCGGGGCCCGGCCGCCGGAGACCTCGGCGACCCAGAGGGAGTTGAGGGCGGCGAAGGCCACCTTACGGCCGTCGGGAGAGAGCGCGGGCAGATGCAGCCCGCGCACCGGCCGCACCCCGCCACCGTCGAAGTCGTACCGCTTGACGCGGTACCGGGGCCGGTCGACGGGGAGGGTGGCGGAGAAGGGGATCTCCTCGTAGGCGAGCGCCTTACGGTCGGCATCCGCCGCGAGTGCCTTACGGTCGGCATCCTCATCGGCGCGCCCGGCCCGGGCGGTGCTCTCACCGGCAGCGTCTCCATCGCCGCCGGACCGTGTCGCCGAGGGCACCCGGAACACCCGGAACCGCCCGTCCACGGTGAGCAGCAGCTCATCCCGCGACACCCAACGGGGCGGCACGGGCTGCACGTCGCCCGTGACCGCCACCGGCTCCCCGTCCACGACCAGCGTGCAGGAGGCGGCGGGAGCGGCCGTGGTGCGCAGATAGGCGAGATGGCCGCCCGCCGACACGGACGGCGTCATCACCTGGGCGCCGGCGGTGGGATCGGTGTGCTCGACCGTGACGGGTCCGGTGCCGTCGGCCCGTACGGAGGCCACCGTACGGGCGCTCAGCGTCGTCTCGGCGGGCGCTCCGCGCACGAACAGCACCCGCTCGCCGTCCGCGGACCAGGTGGGGTCGAAGTCCTCCCAGGCGCCGTCCTGGAGCGGCCCGTCCTGGCCGTCCGCCCCCGTGAGCCGGGTGAGCTCACCGCTGGCCACCTCCAGCACCCAGATCCGATACGGGCTGCCCGCCACGGGGTCGCCGCCGCGCTCGGAGGCGAAGGCGATCCGGCTGCCGTCGGGCGACCAGGCCGGACCGCGGTCGTCCCACGGCCCGTCCGTTCGCTGTCGCAAACCGGAGCCATCGGGGCGCAGCGTCCAGATATGGAATCCGCCGCCCCGGTAGGCGCAGACGGCCAGCAGTTTCCCATCGGGGGAGTACACCGGCCGGGTGGGCTCCAGATCGGCCGGTGTGAGCGCGACGGCCTCGCCGCCCTTACGGGCGACCGACCACAGGACGTTCTGGACCTCGGCGATCAAGCGGTCGCCGGACGGGGAGAGGGTCGCGGCGCCGTTGGTGGCGGCGGTGAAGGAGAGCGAGCCCGCCCGGGCCGGTGCGGCGGCGGCCGTCTCGAAGGGCAGGGTGGCCGCGGTGGCGGCGGCGGTGCCCACGGCGGCGGCCTGCAGAAAGCGCCGCCGGGACAGGGCGAAGACATCCGCCGGGGCGGGGGAGCCGGAAGGGCCGGACGAACCGGGGGAGCCGGTCGAGCCAGAAGTGCCGGTCGAATCGGGAGAGCTGGGCGAATCAAGAGAGGTGGACGAACTGGAAGAGCCGGTCGAGCCAGTGGAGTCGGGGGAGTCGGGGGAACTGGTGGGAAGCGAAGCGTCGTGCGAGTCCAACGGTCCTCCTGGAGCAGGGGAGTTGCATGGATCGGCAGTCGATACGCGGTACCAAGCGCTTGATCGTTACACACCCCGCGCCCCGGGGGACAGGACCACGTTGATGCCCTTGGCTTGGGGGCCCGCCGCAGGGAGAGTGGGCTTCCATTCGCACCAGATCGATTCGAGCCAGGAGATGAGAGGCATGCCCGACGGCGGTATCACCCACCGCACCGACCATCTGCCCATGCCCGACGGTGTGCGGGTGGTGACCTACAGCTGGCTGCCGGAGAACGGCGCCGTGCGCGCGATCGTCCAGATCGCCCACGGCGCCGCCGAACACGCCCGGCGCTACGACCGGTTCGCCCGCTTCCTCGCCGCCCACGGCTATGCGGTGGTCGCCTCGGACCACCGCGGCCACGGAGCCACCGCCGAGTCGACGGGCGGCTTCGGCGTCGTGGGCGAGGAGGGCGACGGCTGGCGGGCGATCGTCTCGGACCTGCGCACCATCGGCGACCGCGCGCGGGCCGCGCACCCCCGCGCGCCCCTGGTCCTGCTCGGCCACAGCATGGGCTCGATGCTGGCCCGCGACTGCGCCCAGGAGTACGGCGAGGAGCTGGCCGGGCTGATCCTCTCCGGCACCTTCCGCTCACTGCCGGGCACCGAGACCGAGGAGGCGCTGGCGGGCATCGCCCAGGAGGTCGCGGAAGGGGGCCGGAACGCGCGGTCCACTTTCACCCCGACCCTCTTCGCCTCGTTCAACGACCCGTACGAGCACATCCGGGACCGGACGGGCTTCGAGTGGCTGTCGCGCGACGCGGCGGAGGTGGCCGCGTACGCGGCGGACGAGCGGTGCGGCTTCGCGTTCAGCGCCGGACTGTCCCAGGACTGGGTCCGTGGCGTCCGTAAGATCAACGACCCGCGCCACCAGGCCCGTATCCCGACCGCGCTGCCGGTGCACGTGGCGGTGGGCACCGAGGACCCGTGCAACCAGGGGATGACGCTGGTCTACGAACTCCTGGAGGACTTCCGCTACGGGGGAACGCGGGAGCTGACCTGGAAGGGATACCAGGGGGCCCGGCACGAGATCCTGAACGAGACCAACCGGGACGAGGTCCAGCAGGACCTGCTGACCTGGCTCGAAAAACACCTCTGATCCACGGGGCCGGCCCACCCCTCACCGCAGGAAAGCAGAGATCCGCTCACGCAGTGCCAGCGGGTCCAGCCCCTGACCCGCGAGATGCTCGTCGATCGTGCCGTAGCGGCGCAGCTCGCGCCGGGGAATGCCCAGGCCGAGCACCCGATGCGGGCGATCGGCGAGCGCGTCGTTCACGGCGGCGGTCGAGGTGCCCGCGAGATAGGGCTCGACGAGCACGACATCGCCCAGCCCGCCGATCGCCGCACGCAGCGCCGGCTCATCGAAGGGCCGCACGGTCGTGGCGTAGAGCACGGTGACGTCCAGCCCCTCGACGGCCGTAAGGACGCCATCGAGCATCGGCCCGACCGCGATCACCACACCGCGGCGCCCCTCCCGTACGGTCAGGAAGCGGCCGGGGGCGATGTCCCGCGGGGCGGAGTTGGAGTGCGCCGACAGCCGTACGTACACCGAGTCGTCACCGGCCGCGGCCGCGGCCCGCAGCAGGGTCTCGGCCTCGTCCGGATGGCCCGGCACATGGACGGTCCAGCCGTCGAGCGTGTCCAGCAGGGCCACATCGCCGGGCGCCATATGGGTGTAGCCGCCCGCCGGCCAGTCGTACGAACCGGCCGCGCTCACCAGCACCCCGCCCACGCCCTGATGCCCGAAGTCCAGCTTGACCTGCTCAAAGGGCCGCTCGACCAGAAAGCTGGCGAAGGTGTGCAGAATCGGCCGCATCCCGGTCAGGGCCAGTCCACCGCCGACGCCGATCAGCAGCTGCTCGCGGATGCCGACATTGATCACCCGGTCGGGATGCGCCCGGGCCGCGTCCGTGAAGCCGTCCTTACCGATCTCGGCCAGCACGACGGCCAGCCGGGGATCGTCGTCCAGAAGACGGGAGACGACGGAGGCGAAACGCTCACGCATGGTGTCCATGAGAACAGTCCCTCTCACACTGGAATCGGATCAGATCTTGGCCTCGACCCGGGCCACCACGACACGCGGCCGCCCCGGGTGCGGCGCGGTGTACGCCTCGTACAGCGCCTGGTGATCACGCCCGTCCACGGTCGCCGTGGACCACCCCGCGGCCTCGAAGCGCGCGGCGATGCCCCCGGGCCGCCCATGGCTGGCGGAGGCGTTGTCGACAACGACCGCGTGCAACCGCTCCAGCCCCACGGCCCCGGCGTACGCGATCGCCTCGTGATTGCTGCCCTCGTCCAGCTCGGCGTCACCGATGAGCGCCCACACCGCCGCCCCGGAGAGCCCCTGCGCCCCCAACCCGAGCGCACTCCCCACCGCCAACGGCAGCCCATGCCCGAGCGACCCACTGCTGATCTCGACCCCCGGCACGAGCACCCGATCCGGATGGTGCCCCAGCGGCGAGTCATACCCCCCGAACCCCGCCAGCAGCGACTCGGGGAAGAACCCCTTGGCGGCAAGCACGGCGTAGTACGCCATCGGCCCATGCCCCTTGGACAGCAAAAACCGATCCCGCTCCGGCGCCTCCACGTCCCCCGGCGAAACCCGCAGCACACGGTCGTAGAGCACCCAGAGCACGTCCAGCGTCGAGGTAGCGGCCGGCCCGTGCTTCTCGTCCCCGGTCATCAGACTCATCAGCCGAGGAAGATCGTCGTACCCATAATCGGTGTGAACGTCGGTGAAAGTCATGCTGCGAGCGTGCAACTTTAACCAAACTTCAAGTCAAGCCCCACCCACCCCACTCGCGCTCGCCACCCCTGGTCACAGGCTGCAATGACCCGACCCCACCAGGTGAACACCCCAGCTGGTCCCGCCGGACTCCCGATCTTCACCCGGGGGTGGCAGCGACCACCCCCTGAAGTGCGGTATTGTTCTTCATGCGCGGTCGGCGAGGGAAAGCCCAAGCCGAACGAGCACCGGGACGTGGCGCAGCTTGGTAGCGCACTTGACTGGGGGTCAAGGGGTCGCAGGTTCAAATCCTGTCGTCCCGACGGTGCAGAGGGTCTTCGCAGGTCAACACCTGTGAGGGCCCTCTTTTCGCGCTCCCGTTCCCCGCGTCGAGGTCGAGCACGCCGCTCACCGACACCTTGACTCGGAGGGTTTCTCTCCATGCCGCTTCTGGACCTGGACAAGATCACCGCAGGGCTCCCCAAGACCTGGGAGGGCTTCCTGCGGGACTGGGACCGCTCCCTGCGGGCGGGAAACTACCCGGAGACCACCCGCTACAACTACCTCCTCGCCGCCGCCCAGCTCGCCCGCTACCTGAACGAACACGCCACTCCCGACCTCGAGGCGGAGGACGCGGCCGAGGATCCGGCCGAGGTCACCCGGGCCCACGTCGAAGCCTTCCAGGGGTGGATGATCGAGACGCGGTCGGCGTCGACCGCGCTGAACAAGCACAAGGGACTTCAGCAGTTCTTCAAGTGGCTGATGCTGGACGAGGAGGAGAGCGACCGCTCGCCGATGGAACGCGTCCGCCAGCCCAAGACCGTGAAGAAGCTGATCCCGGTCATCCGGGATGACGACACCAGGAAGGTGCTGGCCGCCTGCAAGGGCAAGGCGTTCCTCCAGCTGCGGGACGAGGCCATCATCCGCCTCTACTACAACACCGGCGCCCGCCTGTCCGAGGTCGGCAACCTCACCCTGGAGGACATCGACCTGGTCACCGACTCGGTGCACTACCACGGCAAGGGCAGCCGCGACCGCCGCGTGCGGTTCGGCCCGAAGACCGCCCGTGCGGTGAGCCGGTATCTGCGGGCCCGCGCCAAGCGCAAGGGCGCAGAGCTGCCGGATCTGTGGCTGGCCGAGCGTGGCGGGAAGCGCCTGGCACCGAACGGCATCAAGATCATGATCAAGCGCCGCGGCCTGTCCGCCGGGCTAACAGGGGTGCACGCGCACCGGTGGCGGCACAACTTCGCCCATGAATGGAAGCGGGCCGGCGGGGACTCCGGTGACTTGATGCTGCTGATGGGCTGGGTCTCCGAGGACATGCCCCGCCACTACGGAGCCAGTGCGGCCGCCGAACGTGCGCAGGAGACCCACCAGCGGATGGGGATCGGCGAGAATGTCTGAACGCTTCACCCGCACCGCGCTGGAGCCTGGCGGTGCGTCGGACGGCGCGGCCACGGTCCGGGCGGTGACCGGCATGATGGCGGCCGTCGTCAGCCTGACCTTCCTCTTCGGCTTCGGCAACGTATGGAACCTGGCACTGCGGCTGGGCGTCCCGGCATGGGTGGCCCCGCTGGTCGCCCCGGCGGTCGACCTGTCCATCCTCGGCCTGCTGCTCGGTATCCGGTACCTCGCTCTGCACGGTGCACCGGTGGACCAGTTGCGTTCGGCGCGGCGGCTGCTGGTGCTCTCCAGCGGCATGACCCTGGCGCTGAACACAGCCGACCCGCTGATCGCGGGCGCCCTGGGGAAGGCCGCCTTCGACGCGGTCGGCCCCGTCCTCCTGATCGGATGGGCCGAGGTCGGACCCGGACTCCTCCACGCACTCGCCACCAGCCAACCCAGGCCGGCATCACACCCATCCGCGACGCCGCAGTACGAACAAGCCTCCGCTCAGGCAGCGGCGTCCCAGAACGATGGCCAAGCCACCAGCGCCTCTTCCCCGCATGCGGCAGGGGCGGAACGACATTGTGATGGTGATGAGTTGCTGGAGCGCGCCCGGCAGGAAGACGCTCGTCACTGGGAGACCTACCAGCGGCCGATCTCCGCGGAAACACTCCGCAAGCGGCTCCACGTCGGCGCGGCACGCTCACGCATGCTGGTGACGATGATCCGCTCCGACACCTCCTCCAGGCGCGCTGATCAGACGCATGGCCTCGAGGGAGTACCTGGGCGGCGGGAAGCGTGAACGTTCGGTGGGCGGCCTTTCACTTCCCGGCTCGTTTGGCTGACAAGTGGAGGAAGATGTCGCGGAAGACGGCTGTCTGAACCTTCGCGATCTCCTCGCCAAGCTGACCGGAAGCCAGCTCGACCTTGAACTCCATCCTGAGAGGATCGCTGCGCCCCTCGCCTGTGACCAGGCACGTGGTGAGGGGCGCGCCGTCCGCGGCCCCCTCAGGGCGCGAACCGTGCTCGCGAGTGCGTTCGTTTCTGTGGTGCTGAACCGTTTCTGTCATACCCACCGCTTACCGGGCGGCGGAACATCGCGCACGGCAACTGGGAGAAACGCCATTCGATGTAGTGAACAACTCGATACGGCTGACACTCCCGATCCAGCCGAGCCGCGCTGACGAGGCGATGGACAGACGTTGGACATTGGCGGTGCGATGCTGGGTGCCTCATGCCAGGAGGCAGATCCTTTTCTGCAAAAATAGTGTGCCAGGCGCCCCTACGCAGTCGAGGCAAGGTCGCAGCGGCACATCTCAACAGCGAGTGCGATCGAGCCCCGTGTCATCGGCTTCGTCGACGACCTCGTTGGAGGCGGTCGGATGTTAGTGCCCCCGGCAGGGCACCACGCAGAAGGATGACCCCACTGACCTGTGGAATTTGGTCGGCAGGCTGGTGATCAAGGGCAGCTTCGAACCCGTGTCGTGGGGCGGAGCGGGTCGATGAATGGCGAGAGGTCGACACACGCCGGTAGCCGGGCGGGGGCTCCTTTCGAGCGAGCGGTCACGCTTCGGGCGGTGACGCTGATCATGGCGGCGGTGGTGGGGCTGACGTTCTTGTTCGGCTTCGGCAATGTATGGACCCTCGCGTTGCGGTTGGGTGTGCCGTCGTGGGTGGCACCCCTTGTGGCCCCGGCGGTAGATCTTTCTGTGCTGGGTTTGCTGCTGGGTACCCGCTATCTCGCGCTGCAGGGTGCGAGCCGGGAGCAGCTCCGGCCAGCGCGTCGGTTGCTGGTCTTTTCCAGTCTGATGACCTTGGCGCTTAACGTGACGGATCCGCTGCTGGCCGGTCAGAACGGCAAAGCTGCTTTCGACGCGGTGGGGCCTTTGCTGTTGATCGGTTGGGCAGAGGTGGGTCCGGGGCTTCTGCAGGCCATAAGTCGTGCCGAGGGTGAGGTGTCATCTGAGTTTGAGAGAGTAGAAGCCCCCACGAGCCCCGCAGAACGCGCTGCGGCGATGATGGAGCAGGACCGCATCAACGTCGACCTCGTTCCGTCTCTGGACGAGGATGATCAGCGAAGCCAGCTCGGTGCTGATGGGGACGACCTTCTGAAGCTCGCGCTGGCAGAAGACGCGTGGCATTGGGAGACGTATCAACGGCCGATCTCGGCTGAGACGCTACGGAAGCAGCTGCACATCGGGGCAGCCAGATCCCGGATGCTGGTGTCCATGGTGCGCTCGGCAAGGGCTGATTATCTGTCGATGGGGGCACGGTCTGTCGAGTCTGGTCGTGTCTTCTCGGTCTCGCCGTCAGATTGACGGTGCGGGCGAAGAGGGCTGGTGCGTCGAGCACGTTTGAGGTGGCGGTTCCGTATCGCGCGAGGTGTGGTCTATGTCACCTAGGCTGAGCGAGGTGATTGTCCTGAATGTGGGCTCATGTCCCTTTGTGGCTGCCTGGACTGGTGTGCGAGGCGATGTCTACTCTCGCGTTCACGATTCCATCGAGAATTGTTCATAACTGAGCAAGGTCTGGGGAGGCCTTGTGGGGGGAGTCTGCTATGCCTTTGGGCATTCGGCGGTGTACGCGCGTGTCCGGGGTGGCGTTGGTTACCTCGGTCATCTTGGGAGCGCTCCCGCACGCTGGTGTACAGGGCGCCGACGTGCGCACGGCGCCGGTTGCCAAGGAGGCGCGCGGTGTGACGAGCGCGGTGAGCGAGGAGCTGGCGCGGGCGGCTGCTGAGCGTGAGGGCAAGCCGGTGGAGATCGCTTCACTGCGGGGTGAGAGCAGCGAGGTGTTCGCCACTCCTGACGGGAAGTTGGAGGCCAGAGAGTATCTGCGTCCCGTTCGAGCGCGCGTGGATGGTGAGTGGAAGGCCATCGATACCGCGCTGGTGAAGACTGGCGACGGGATGGTTGCGCCGAAGGCGACGACGGTGGACTTGAAGTTCTCCGGCGGTGGGAGTGTGCCGCTGGTGCGGATGACGAGGGCGGGGCGTGAGCTGGCGTTGTCCTGGCCGACGGACCTGCCGGCCCCACGATTACAGGGGGACACGGCCACCTATCCGGATGTCCTGCCGGGTGTGGACCTGCGGATGGGAGCTCAGGAGGACGGTTTCACACAGTTGTTGGTGGTGAAGTCGGCCGAGGCCGCGGCCAGTGAGGAATTGGCGGAGTTACGGCTGGAGCTGGACGCGGGCGGCCTGGACGTCCAGGAAACCGGCACCGGCGGGGTCGCGGCGAACGACAAGGGCGCGGGCGGCGCGGTGTTCGAAGCGCCTCAGCCAGTGATGTGGGACTCCAGCCCCGGCCCCGGCGCACAGGAGACCGTCGGCGCACGGGCAAAGGCCGCTGACGTATCCGAAGCCGACGATGGGGAAGAGCCGGCCGCGGGTGAGTCGGGGAAGCTGGCCCCGGTGGGGGTGGAGGTACCGGCGGCGCAGGATGAGCTGGTGCTGAAGCCGGATGCCGATGTGCTGAAGGGCGAGGGTACGGTGTACCCGGTCTTCATCGACCCTCAGTGGTACTCGCCGAAAGCGTCGGCGTGGACGATGGCGTCGAAGTACTGGGCGTCGTCACCGCAGTGGAAGTTCAACGGTGACTCAGACGGCGGCATGGGGTACTGCGGCTGGAATTACTGCCAGCCGCAGGACACCAAGCGCCTCTTCTACCGGATCCCGACGTCGCGGTTCGCGGGCAAGTCGGTGCTGTCGGCGGAGTTCGTGGTGCGGAACACATGGTCCGCCTCGTGTGACGCGCGAGGCGTGCAGCTGTGGCGCACCAAGGGGATCTCCTCCTCGACGACGTGGAACTCACAGAACGCGGACGGCTTTTGGATCGATCACCTGAAGACGGAGTCGTTCGCCTACGGCTACGACGGCTGTGCGGCAAAGGACGCGGAGTTCTCCGTGAGATCTGCCGTACAGGAGGCCGCGGACAAGAAGTGGTCGACGATGACGTTCGGCCTGCAGGCCTCCAGCGAGAGCGACCGGTACGGGTGGAAGCGGTTCTCGGATGACGCGTATCTGCGGGTGAAGTACAACCGTCCGCCCACACAGGTCAGGATGTCGCAGCTGACCATGGAGTACGGAGGCACCTGCAAGAAGCCGGGAGACACGGCTCGAGTACGCACCCTGGGCAAGGTCTACGCCAACAACATCACAGACCCGGACCGCGACAGTGTTGCGGTGCAGTTCCAGGCGAAGTGGGACGCGGGCGACGGCAAGGGGCTGATCGCGCGGTGGAAACCCGCGTTGACCTCGTCGAAGCGGTCGGGTTCGGACTTCGCGATCGCGTTGCCATCCTCGATTCCGGCGAACAAGACCGTCCATTGGTACGTCCGCTCCTACGACGGTGCGCAGTACTCGCCGTGGTCGTACGCGGGCGGTGCGACGGGGTGCTACTTCGTCTATGACACCTCGGTGCCGAAGGCACCCGCGGTCGCGTCGGGAGAGTATCCGGCGTCGGACCCGGAGGATCCTGAGGATCCGTGGCTGGACGGGGTGGGCCAGTACGGCACGTTCGAACTGGACTCGTCCTCCACGGATGTGACGCGGTACCGCTGGGGTTTCAACGGCGATCCGGTGTCGGCGAACCAGGTGTCCACCTCCGCCGGTGCGGCCAGGTCGGTCAAGGTGCTCCCGGCGAAGCCGGGCCTGAACTTCGTCACCGCCCAGGCCTTCGATGAGGCGGGGAACGGTTCGGAGATCCGCACCTATCAGTTCCGGGTGAAGGCCGGGCAGCCGGAGCGGGCGACGTGGCAACTGGACGAGAAGCCCGGTTCCGCTCAGGCGGAGGGTTCGACGCCGCCTCGTACGCTCGCTCTGCACGGTGGCGCCGCTACCGGGGCGGAGGGTGTTGTGGGCAAGGGGCTGTCGCTGAACGGTACGGACGGCTACGCGGCCACGGACCTGTCCGTGGTCGACGGCACCCGCGGGTTCTCGGTGTCGGCGTGGGTGAAGCTGTCGGAGGTGCCCGACCACGCGGCGATGGTGGCGTCCCAGATCGGCAACCAGACCGCCGGTTTCGAGCTGTACTACTCCGCTTCGTATGACCGGTGGGTGTTCAACACCTTCGCCGACGACGAGCCTGGCGCGACGATCGTGCGGGCGATGGCTGGCACACCGGGCGGGGTGAAGGCCGGGGTGTGGACTCATCTGGTCGGCGCGTACGACGGCGTGGACAAGAAGCTCCAGCTGTTCGTCAACGGCAAGCTGGCGGGCACGGCCTCCCACGACATCGACTGGAACGCCCGGCGGGGCTTGCGGATCGGCGCGGGCGCGTCCGGCGGGACCGCGAAGGACTTCTTTCCCGGCGCGATCGACGAGGCGCAGGTCTTCGACAAGCCCGTCGCCCAGGACGAGGTCGACAAGCTCTACGCCCACCAGACCGTCGGCGACCCCGGACGCCCGGCGGTGGCGGTCTTTCACCTCGATGAGGAAGCCGGCGCCGCCGATATCAAGGGCCACGGCGGGGTGATCCCCGCGAAGTACGTGGGCGGCGTCACCACGGGAGTGGCCGGTGTGGCGGGCAAGGCCACTCGGTTCAATGGCACGGACGGATACGCGAAGATCGGCCAGGAGCGCGCTCCGCACGTCAACACCTCGCGCAGCTTCACGGTCTCGGCCTGGGCCAAGCTGGACAAGAAGCCGGACGGCGCCGCGGTCATCACAGCCCAGGCCGGGGAATACGCCCCGGGCTTTGAGCTGTACTACTCCAAGACCTATGACCGGTGGGCGGTCAACCAGTACTCCGCCGACACTGCGGATGCGACACCGATCCGGGCCATGCAACCGGACGGGACGCAGGCGCGCGCGGGGGAGTGGGTGCATCTGGTCGGCGTGCACGACACGGTGGCCAACACCCTTACCCTGTACGTCAATGGGGCCAGGGCCGGATCGACTGAGCTGGCCGGTGCGTTCTATGCGGATCAGTCGATGTACATCGGGGCCGGCTCCTACAGCGGAGGGGTCGACAATCACTTCCCGGGCACAATCGACGATGTGCGGCTGTTCGACCGCCCCGTCTCGGCCACCGAGGCGCAGCAGCTGTTCAAGCAGCGCGCGCTGGTCAAGGGACGCTGGATGTTCCAGCAGGCGGCCGGTTCGCCACTGACCACACCGGACGCCTCAGCGTCCGGCAACGACATGACGCTCAACGGTGGCGCACAGGTCGGAGCGGGCTGGGTCGACGGTGGCCTCCTGCTCGACGGTGTCAACGACTACGCCGCGACGTCCACGGTGCCGGTGGACACGAGCGCGAGTTTCACGGTGACGGCATGGGCACAAGCCGCAGCCGTACCGAAGGACGAAGTGGCGCTGCTCAGCGCACCGGGCGCGCAGCAGAATGCCTTTGCCGTGCGGTATGTGCCCAGTACGACGCCGGACACAGATCCGGGCCGATGGCGGATCTCCATGGCGAGTGCCGACGGTAAGGACGCCATCGTCAAGCAGGTGGAGAACGGTCAGTTCTCCAGCTCGGCTGAATGGACACATCTGGCGTTGGTCTACGACGGGTTCGCCAAGCAGCTCAAGCTTTACGTGAATGGTGAGCTCGAAGAGATCGCCTGTGCGGACACCGACGGGGACGGCGTCTCGGATGAGACCTCATGCGCTGACCGGATCGCTCAGGTGGACGACGTGCTGTCGTTCAAGGGAACGCAGCCGCTGCAACTCGGCCGGGCGAAGACCGGAACCACCTGGGGCCAGTACTGGCCGGGCGCCGTCTCCGATGTGTGGGCGTTCCAGGGGACACTGACCGACGCCCAGGTCGCGCGACTCGCGATCGGCATACCCGGTATGGCCACAGACGTACCCAGCGGCGATTGATTCACCGTAGTGAGCCGGGAACTGCCCGGTTCAGTACGCCACAGCCCAGTTCAGGCAAGCGCGAGCTTTCGTTCCACCGCGGGACGCGTGCGTCCGTGGTGCACACAGTGAGGGATGAGAACAGGGATGAACGGCAGACCCAGGAAGCGGTTACGCTCGCTGCGCCCTCGCGTTGCGATGGCCTCGGCTGTGGTTATGGTCGCCACCTTGTTGCAGGGGATGACGCAGCCTGCCCTCGCCGCCGATGACGGAAAGGGCCGTCCTGACCTTCCTCGCGCCGAGAAGCCCGTCCGCGGCACGGTCGGCAAGGTCAAACCACGCACCATGACGAAGGGACCGCGAACCCCGCAGGCGGCCTCCCACGTCGCTTGGCCCAAGGCCGCCTCAGCGGTGGTGAAGCTGCCGGGAGCAGGTGCGAAGGCGTCAGCGTCGGCGATACCGGCCCAGGGTCTGCCGCTGGCACTGGATACAGATGGTAAACCGGGCGCGGCACGTGGCGAGGTCGCTGCCCGCGTACTGGACCACAAGGCCGCCGCGAAGTCCGGCGTCGACGGTCTACTCTTCTCTCTTCAACCCAAAACGGGTGAGAGGGCCACGAAGGACACCGCGTCAGGGCGGGTGCGGGCCAGAGTCGACTACTCGTCCTTCGCGCAGGCCTACGGTGGTGGCTACGCCTCCCGGCTGACGCTGGTCGAGTTGCCTGCCTGCGCCATCACGACCCCGGACCGACCCGGATGCCGCACACTTACACCCCTTGCGGCGGTCAACGACGCCGAGAAGCAGACCCTCCTCGCTCGGGACGTGGTCTTGCGGGGGGATACGCCGACGGTACTGGCGGTTGTGGCGGAGGAACAGGGTGAGAAGGGGGACTACAAAGCCACTTCGCTCTCCCCTTCAGCCGCATGGAACACCAACCTGAACACTGGGGACTTCACCTGGTCGTACGCCATGCCCGTACCGGACGTACCAGGGGACCTGACACCGACTGTGGGTTTGTCGTACTCCTCGGGCGGGATCGACGGCCGTACCACGAACACCAACAATCAGGCCTCGTGGGTCGGCGACGGCTTCGACCTCTGGCCGGGGTTCATCGAGCGCCGCTACAAGCCGTGCGCGGACGACGGAGTGAAGAACGCGGACGGGAACAAGCCCGGCGACCTGTGCTGGGCCTATGACAACGCGTACATGTCCTTCAACGGCAAGGGCGGGGAACTGGTCCCGAACGGGACGGATTCCTGGAAACTGAAGAGCGACGACGGCACGAAGATCGACCGGCTCTACGGTTCGGACACCAACGTACGCGACAACGACGCACGGAATGACGAGTACTGGCGGGTCACCACGCCGGAGGGGACCCGCTATTACTTCGGCTACAACCGGTTGCCGGGATGGGCCGACGGCAAGGAAACCACCGACTCCACCTGGACGGTTCCTGTCTTCGGGAACGGCTCCGGTGAACCGTGTCATGGGGCGACGTTCGCCGACTCCTGGTGTCAACAGGCATGGCGATGGAACCTCGACTACGTCGTCGACCCGCATGGGAACGCCATCGCCTATTACTACGACAAGGAGACCAACTCCTACGGCCGGAACCTCAAGGCCAAGGACAACACTCGCTATGTCCGCGGCGGCGAGCTGGATAGAATCGAATATGGACTGCGGTCGTCGTCGATGTACGGCACCAAAGCCTTGGCAAAGGTCGACTTCACCAGCAGCGAGCGCTGTCTGCCCGACGAACAGACGCACTGCGCGTCCATCGACAAGGACGCCTTCTATTGGTACGACACCCCCTGGGACCTGAACTGCACATCGGACGAGGACTGCGACAAGGGCCGCTTGGCCCCGGTCTTCTTCACACGTAAGCGGTTGACCAAGGTCACCACTCAGGTTCTCGAAGGCGGTGTCCCCAAGGACGTCGACTCATGGAGCCTGGCCCATCGGTGGGGCAAAGCCGACACCGACTACCAGCTGGAACTCGAGTCCATCCAGCGCACTGGACACAGCGCCGAGCCGGCCATCACTCTGCCGAAGACCACCTTCGCCTACACCCAGCTGGCAAACCGACTCGACAAGACCGGCGATGGCTACGCGCCCTTCATCAAGGACCGCCTCTCGACCGTCGCCGACGAATCCGGTGGCCAGCTCGACGTCGACTACTCCAAGGAGGCCTGCGACTGGGACACCTTGCCAACCCCGCAGACCAACACCACCCGGTGCTTCCCGCAGTACATCGGTGGCAGCACGAGCGACGACCCCGAGCGGCAGTGGTTCAACAAGTACGTGGTCACCTTCGTGACCACCACCGACCGCACGGGCGGCGCACCTGACCAGGTCACCGCCTACGACTACAAGGGCGGCGCGGCCTGGCACTTCGACGATGACGACGGGCTGACCAAGGAGAAGTTCAAGACCTGGTCGCAGTGGCGCGGCTACGGACAGGTTCGCGTGCAGACCGGTGGCCAGGGTGGCTCGAAGGCGATGAAGTCGCAGGAAGACACGTACTTCCTCCGTGGCATGGACGGTGACCGCAAGGACACCGGAGGCGGCACGAAGAGCGTGTCGGTCAGCCTGGAAGACGGCGAGGGCGACCCCATCACCGACCACGAGTCGGCCAACGGCTTCGCCTACAAGACCGTCAGCTACTCGGGACCCGACGGAAAGGTCCTGGCCAAGAAGGTCAACCGTCCCTGGCACCACGAGACCGCCAAGAAGACGCGCGACTGGGGCACGGTCACCGCCAACTTCGCCGGAACAGCGCACACCAAGACATTCACCTCCCTGGATGACGGCGCTGGCGCCAAGTGGCGAACGGTCTCGACGGCCACCAGCTACGACACCGTCGCAGGCAGGGTCACTCAGGTCGACGACTTCGGCGACACCACCACCGCCGCCGACAACACATGCACCCGCACCACCTACGCCACCAACACCGACAAGAACATCCTCACCCTCCCCTCCCGGGTCGAGACCGTCGCCAAAGCATGCGACGCCGCGGTCAGCCGACCCGATGACGTCAATACCGACACCCGAACCGCCTACGACGGCGGTGCCTACGACGCGGCTCCCACCAAGGGAGACGCCACCGGGGAAGCGGTACTGAAGACGTACAACGGATCCACGGCCGTCTACCTGGAATCCGGCTCCACCTACGACTCCTACGGCCGAGCCCTGACCAGCACCGATCTGACCGCCAATGTCACGGTCACCGCGGCAGGCACACTCACCCGGACGACCCGTGGCGACGGCCGCACCACCACCACGGCCTACACCCCCGCCATGGGCATGCCCACCAGCGTGAAAGAGACCTCGCCGCCCGCCAAGAGTGGCGACGCGAGCACCGCGCAGACAACCACCACCACCCGCGATGCGCTACGCGGTCTGCCACTGAAGCAGACCGACACCAACGAGAAGACCACCAGCTACGCGTATGACGCGCTGGGCCGCTCCACCAAGGTGTGGCTGGCGGACCGGCTCACCGGCCAGACCCCGACCTACGAGTTCACCTACCATGTCACCGAGAACCAGCCCGTTGCCGTCGGCACGAAGACACTGGGCAACAACGGCGTGCAGCGCACTTCCTACACCCTCTACGACGGCCTCCTGCGCGAGCGGCAGACACAAGCCCCCGGCCCGGACGGCGGTCGACTGCTCACGGACGTCTTCTATGACGAACGCGGCCTGAAGTCGAAGGACTTCGCCACCTACTACGCGGACGGGAAACCGGCCACCACACTCTTCAAGCCCGAAGACGCGCTGAGCGTCGAGACGCAGAACCGCTACGCCTACGACGGCATGGGCCGCCAGACCGAGGCACGGAAGATCGCCGGAAACGGCGACGGTGGCACCGTGCTGGGCACCACGAAGACGATCTACGGCGGCGACCGCACCACAGTCATCCCACCGGTCGGCGGCACCGCGACCACCACCCTCACCGACGCCCGCGGCCGCACCACCGAACTGCGGCAGCACCATCAGCGCAGCGTCAACGCCGCTTACGACACCACCGCCTACACCTACACCTCCCGGGGCGAGCTTCAGGAGGTCTCCGACCCCGCGAAGAACACCTGGCGCTACACCTACGACCTCCTCGGCCACCAGACCCAGGCAAACGACCCGGACAAAGGCACCACCAACAGCACCTACGACGACCGCGGCCAACTGACCTCCACCACCGACGCCCGCAATACCACGCTCGCCTATGTCTACGACGGCCTCGGCCGCAAGACCGAATTGCACAAGGACTCACCCAGCGGCGAGCTGAGAGCAAAATGGGCCTACGACACCGTCAGTAACGCGAAGGGATACCTGGCGGAATCCACCCGCTACGACGACGGCCGGGCCTACACCACCAAAATCGTCGCCTACGACCGCCTCTACCGCGCACTGCGCACGTCCGTCACCATCCCCGCCGAAGAGGGCGAACTCCAGGGCACCTATCTGTCCGCGACCACGTACAAAGCCTCCGGACTCGTGGAAGGAAAGGGCTACCCCAAGGCCGGATCCCACCCGGCGGCCACCCTCGTCTACACCTACGAGGACGAGACCTTGCGTCCCGTCGCCATCGACGGTGGCCAGGGAGTGAAGTCCACCACGCTCTACAGCCTGACCGGGAAGCCCAGCCAGTACGAGCTCTCCAGCAGCGGAAGCAAGAAGACCTGGGTCACCAACACCTACGAGTGGGGCACCCAGCGGCTGGCCACTGCCCGTGTGGACCGGCAGGACGTGGCAGGCGTCGACCAGTACAGCACGTACGGCTATGACGAGTCGGGCAACGTGCTGTCAGTGTCGGACGTCTCCCGCTCCGGCACGGACAACCAGTGCTTCACCTACGACTACCTGCGGCGCCTGACCGAGGCATGGACCCAGGACCAGAAAAGCTGCGCCACCGCACCGAGCGGCAGCGTCCTGGGCGGTCCAGCGGCGTACTGGAACTCCTACACCTACGACCAGATCGGCAACCGCCGCACCGAAACCCTGCACGACACCGGCGGCGGCACCACCAAGGACATCAAGCGCACCTACACATACCCCGATCCAGGTCCCAGGAGTGCACGGCCGCACGCCATGACCTCCGTCACCGCCACCGGCCCCACCGGCACCGCCAAGGACGACTTTGGGTACGACGAGACCGGCAACACCACCACCCGCACGCTCGGCGGTGACACCCAGACCCTGCGCTGGGATGCCGAAGGGCATCTTGCGAAAGTCACCGAACCGGTCGAGGGCGGCAGTGACAAGGTCACCGAATACCTCTACGACGCCGACGGCAACCGCCTGATCGCACGTACCCCCACCGAGACCACCCTCTACCTCGGCACCACCGAAATCACCCTGCCCAAGGGCTCCACCACCCCCAAGGTCACCCGCTACTTCGATCTCGGCGGCGGCCACCAGGCAGTCGAGGAAGACGACGGCACCGTGTCCTTCACGGTGGCCGACCACCACGGGACCGCCCAACTCGCCATCGATGCCACGACCCAGAAGCTCACACAGCGCCGCACTCTGCCCTTCGGCGGCGTGCGCGGCCAGCAGCCCACCACCTGGCCCGGCACCAAGGGCTTCGTAGGCGGCACCGACGACGCCAAAACCACCGGCCTCACCCACCTCGGGGCCCGCGAATACGACCCCACGACCGGCCGGTTCCTCTCCGTCGACCCGGTCATGGACCTGACCGATCCCCAGCAGATCCATGGCTACAGCTACGGCAACAACAACCCTGCGACCTACAGCGACCCCAGCGGTTTGCGCCCCGACGGCCCGGCCGGCGGAGCCGGCTACAACGACGACGCGGCCAACCGCGAGCAGGGCAGACAAGGCAGCGGATGGGTCCTGGACAACTCCGGCGGATGGACCTACCGGCACGAACAGTACTGGCCGAACCCCGGAGGATCACGCAAGAGCGCTCGCACGCTCGACTACACATGGTCCTGGAGAGCGCAGTCCAAAGGTGCCAAGAGCCGCGGGCCTTGGATCACCGTCCTGGGGGAAGACGAGAAGCCCGGGTTCTTCGAACGGCTCTTCACCTCTGCCGCCACCTTCTACGGCGAGGCCACCAATGTTGCGCCAGCGATCGACTGCGCAACTGGGGACGTGTCGCGGTGCACGGATTTCGGAAGCGGAAAGGTGCAGGCGCTCAAAGCCCTGGGGAGAGCAATCAAGGGCACGAGTAAAGAGTCTGAATGTCACAGCTTCCTGCCCGGAACAGATGTCCTCCTCGCAGACGGATCGACCAAGAATATAGAGGAGGTCAAAACCGGTGACCAGGTGACCGTCACCGACCCCGCCACGGGCCATACCACCGTACGCAAGGTCGCAGGCACCATCGTCACGGAAGACGACAAGAAGTTCGTCGATCTCTCCATCACCACTGGTGATGCTGAGAAGAGCGCGGCCCTCATCTCCACAGTCACACATCCCTTCTGGGTCGAGAGCGAGGATCGCTGGGTCGACGCCGGAGACCTGAAGCCCGGCATGACCCTCCGAACCTCGAACGGTGACACTGCAAAGATCCAGAGTGTTCGCTACTTCGAGCGCCGCCAGCGCACTCATGACCTCACCATCAGCGGCATCCACACGTACTATGTGGTGGCGGGCAAGACGCCGGTGTTGGTTCACAACAGTGGAGCGTGTGGCCCGATCAAGGGTGCGGCGGGCGAAACAAGAGCGGTCCAGGAGCTTCAGGACCGGGGTTATACGATCATGGGGACGCACGTGAAACTTGAAGCTAAAGACGGGACGATATCGTATGTCGATGTCGTTGCAACCAAGAATGGTCCCGGATTGGGTGCGCCTGAGTACTTTGAAGTGAAGAATGGCCCGTCAGCCAGACTGTCACCGCAGCAGAAGACTGTGTATGGACAGCTTGGGGATAGTGGGAATGTAGTTCTGCGGTCCGACCAGTTGAGTAGTTGGGGATTACACAGTGGGGATTCGCTTCCGCAGGCCGACGTCAACGTAATCCTTTACGGTGGGGCGAAGGCATGGTAAGAGGGGTCGAAAAGGGATATGGGTGCTCGGCTTTATTTGCCCACGAGACGAGGTGAGTAAGAGATGAGCTACGATCTGGCAGTTTGGCACGGAGATATGCCGTCCGATGATCGCGAAGCGGCTAGGGTGCATAATCGCCTGTACGATGAGTATCTCGACGGCGATGAGCTATTCCCGGTGGTAAGTGCCATTGCTGACTTCTTGGCCGCCCTTACTGAGCGTTGGCCGGATAGGGATACTGGAGACGATACGCCGTGGGCTTCAACGCCACTTTCCGGAGGGGCAAGTGGGCCATACGTTTACATAACCCTTTCGTGGAGTAGTGCAGACACGGCGTCTGCCTATGTGGCGCAGATTGCCAACAGGTCTGGCCTGGTCTGTTTTGACCCCCAGATGAAGGCGCTTCGGTCAGACTAGCTGCGGCTTTGGGCGCAAGAGGTCGCGCGTGTTCCGGTGTGGTGGTCGCACGCGTTCCCTGGCACCGGAACACGGTCGGCGAAGTGAGCCAAGACGGGGGAGTAGAACCCTCTGAACGGGCTGCGGTGCCCGTTGGGGGTCGCGGTGCGATCGCAGCCAGGCAGGCCAAGGGCGGCGACTGGTGTCGTGGTCGGCTTGGTGGGTGAGGTGGCTGTAGATGTGGGCGGTGGTGGAGAGGGTGAAATGGCGCAGGGTCTCGGAGGCGATGGCGAGGGGGACGCCTGTGGTGAGGGTGAGAGTGGCGGTGAGGTGACGCAGGCCGTGCACGGTGACGCGGGACACGCTCATGGTGTGGGGAGTACGCGGGCTGGTTCGGGTCTGGAATCTACGAGGGACGACTTCCGGTGTATCGGAGTCCGGGTCCGGTTCTGGGAGTGAGGAAGCCAGGCCCAGAACGAGGACCTACCGCATGGAGTCGTCCGCTCGGTCAAGCTGCCCGCGTCGCGGGCAGCTCCCGGCAGTGGCGTGACGGCTGAGCGGAAGATTTCCGCTCAGTCGCAGTTCTACGAGTGCTCAGGCTGACGTCTGTCGCACGCTCTATGGGGAGATCAGTAAGCTTTTCTCACCAGGCGGATGAGACCAGAACCCGTGGGGGCACAGCTCTCACCGGGCTTCCAGACGTTTCAGGAAGTCAGTACACGCATGGCGAGTACAGACCCGTCAGGATCCACCGAGACGGGGCCTCGCCACTTGGCGTCCCACTTGTCGACGGGCCAAGTGGTTCGTCGGGCATAGACCTCATGGCGGTACTGTTCCACCCGTCCTTGTTCGAGGTGGCGGAAGAGGTCCTCCGCGACTCCGGAGAACGCCTCGACGCGTGTCCTGTTCAACCGGAAGACGTGGTCTGTGCCGACGAGCTGGATACCGAGGAGCTTCTCGCGTGCGTCCTGGACACTGCCTGTGGCCGCGTGTGCGAAGCCGGCGAAGTGACGGATGCCCTGCCGCTTGGTGAGGTACTGGAGGGTTGCCTCGCTGTCTCCTGCGAAGGCGGTCAGCCCCGCGGCGGCTGTGCGGGCGAGGACGTGCCGGAACCATTCGTAGCGTTCCGGCGTGACATGAAAGCCAGGTTCGGGTTGAGGGGCTCTGTCGCCCTCAGTAGGCGGCTGGATGCCCGGGAAGGAGTTTTCCTCCTCGATTAGATGATCCAGGTTTCTGCTGTCGGAGGCCGCCGGGCGGCTTAACCAGCCGTCCCTTCCGTCGAAATGCAGGGCGTGGATAGTGAGAGGGCCCTCCATGGGCAGCTCTGTGCTGAATACCAGGCTCGGTGTCTCGTTCCATGATCCGATGTGTACCGCTTCCACGTGTGCTGAGGCGGAAGCGAGCTGATCGTGGGAGGTTGCGGCGTTGCTGTGGTTGCCCTTGGACTCGATCGGGAAGACCCGCGACGGCTCTCCGGGCTTCCACACCTCGGCGAAGAACCGCGGACGGTACCGGTAGCCCGATCGAGGCCCCTTGTCCCTGCTGGTCAGAGCCCAGCCCGCGCGTAGAGCTGTGTCGGCCGGAACGATGGAAACGAGGTGACGCGGATAGCGGCGGCTCAGGATCTGTTTGGCCAGCGCAAGCGCGAAGCCGATACCGAGTTCCCCCGACTGGAGCGCCTTGTAGTAGTCCGCCGTTTCGCGGCCTTCGGCCGAGAGCTTCATGTAGGCATCCGAGCCCCCGGTCAGAGCTTGGCTGTACTTCAGGCTTCCCCAGTGCTCGGCGAGTCCTCGACCGGCCCCTCGCCGAGCGAGGGCGATTGCCCGCCCGAGCGTGTGAAGCACATCCCAGGGGGTTAGACGGAAGGAGCCGACTTCCTGTGCAGATATCACTTGGAGCTTCGGCTTGCGCCGCGGGGCTTCGAGATTCTTCTCCTTCCTCTTCTTGTCATCCTCGGCGCCTGCTGCGTCCACGCTGCCGACGAGGGCCGTGCTTGAGTGGGTTGCGACGTTCGATGGCTGCGAAAGTTCCGTCAGTACTTCTGCTGTGGGCTTCACCTTGTTTCCCCCTTACGAATCGCACGAGCGGTACAGGTCGACGTGACAGTTCAGCGGGGTCGAGTTGCTAGGGCTAGGGGGCGGCGAGGTCGTTCAGGACCGCATTGACGACGGGCCAGCACATGTTCAGCGTGTCGCGGTCTGGGGTGTGGGCCTGGCGTATCTCGGCGCGCGGGTGGACGAAGTTGCGGTATTTCCGCAGTTCGTGGCAGAACCGTTGGACGTCGGCGCCGATCCAGCCTGCGTCATGGCAGGTCTTGATCAAGGTATCGAGGTTCACGCTGTCCGGGGAGGCCCTGCCGAGCAGGGATGTGTCGCGCTCCTGGACGACGTGGACCAGGACGCCTTCGAGGAGGCTGCCGAGCATGATGATGGCGGCCACGTGGGCGCCGTTTGCGTAGCAGGTGCGCGCTTCGTCCAAGCGGTGCTGAAGGAGAGCGGCCATTTTTCGGTCGCTGATGAGGTCGGTCATGGCTGCTTTGAGCTCGACCGGGGCCTGGCTGCCTGGGTGGGCGAGGGAGGGATCGCAGGGGACGATGCGGGGGCGGCCGCCGGGGTTTTCCAGGCGTGCGCCTTCGTGGACGAGGAAGGCGTTGACGGCAGAGATGACGGCAGGCAGCTGGTCAGGTTCGTCGAAGTATTCCCGCGGGTCGGCGAGTCGAAGCAGGACCTTTTCCAGTTCGGTGGGTTCCTCTCGGCGTTCGGCCAACCGGGCAAGGGTCCAATCCCTGCGGTACTCGCCGTCGTACTCCGGTACCTGCTGCCAGCCGGCGTGCTCCAGGAAACGGGCGATTTCGAAGCCCTTGCGGTAGTAGAGGTGATCGTCGCCGCAGATGACGCGGGCCAACTCCTCCAAGGTATTGGCGTCCAGGATGCCGAGTGGGGACTGTGGGGTCATGCCAGGCGGCCTTCCGTGTTGTCGTCGTCTGTTTCGTTGTCTTCGTTCATGTCGAGAGCAGCGACCGGATCGGTCGTGTCGGGACTGTCGGGGGACTCCGCCGGGCCCTCGGCCAGCTCCTCGTCGGAGGAGAGGTCGAGCGGCGTCCATGCGCTGGCGGGGGTGGTGGCCGAGCGGGGCCTGCCATCGGCGGCGCTGAACGTGGCCGGGTGGATATCCAGCCGGTTCAGCTCTTCCCACAGGCCGGCCAGGGCTTCGTCAGGATCGAAGCGAAACTCGCTCTCGCGGATCCGCCAGAACGTCCATCCCACCCTTTGAAGCTCACGATCACGCCGCTGGTCATGCTGTATCTGCTCGGGTGTTGAGTGGTACCGCTCGCCATCGCATTCCACGGCCAAGCGCCCGCGCGCCCCTACGACGACGAGGTCAATGCGTTTGCTTCCCGCCGTGTACTGGGGGATGACGTGATACCCGCGAGCCTTCAGACGCAGGTAGACGTGCTGTTCGAAGAGTGAAGGAGGGCACGGTCGGCCCAGTCGAGACGTGGCTTCGGGTTGCCACGGCGCAGCACAGCAACCTCATGACGCAGAACGAGCAACTCGACGTCCTTGGACGCGGAGGAACGCCCGAGTAAAACAAACCAGCTGAGCAGCCGAGTGATGACCAGGTAGAGCAGGCGTAAGGACACGAAGGATGATTTTGCCTGGCCTGTGATGCTTCATCGATTCTTGCTGGTCACGGGGCAGGGCCGAGTTCTGGAACCCCACAGGTCCAGCAGATGCGCCCAGATCTGCTGGACCGCCCCCTCCGGCGTCTTGCTGGCCGGTACCACTTTCCTCCCGCGCTGATGGGTCCTGACCCCTGCGAGCACGGACTCGATCTAAGAGGTTGGGTGCGCGGTGGCGCCCAGGACCCGGATCCGTCGGCCGGCGTGCTCGATGACGGCAAGCACGTACATCCGAGCCCCCGGACAGGGTGACCGTTTCGAAGAAGTCACAGGCCAGCAGGGCGTCGGCCTGGGAGCGCAGGACCCGAGGCCGTCCCGAACGCTTGGGCCGGGAGGCGGCAGCATGGCGGCGGGCGAGAAGGTCGCGGTGCCAGCGGAGCACCGTGTCCGGACGCACTAGCAGCCGCACTCCGCGGAGCACATCCAGTGGTGGCCGCACTTGGCACGTATGCCGCCGGGCGTTGCTCACCGGCCAGCTGCGTCGGCGCGTCAAGCGCGGTCGACGGGCCACCTGAGTCTTTGCCCATGGGGAAGTCGCGACCCGGTGCCGTGCCGGTAGGCGCCCAAAGCGAGCAACACACGGAGCGACTTGTCCTCACCGCCCCCGCGCGACCCGCTGACGGGCGACGTAGATGATGGTGAGGAGGGCGAACCAGACAGCACCGGTGTACAGACCCACTCGTGTGTCGCCCTCGAATGCCAGACTCACCAGGACGATGACCACCATCGCGACCACGAAGATGTTCGTCCAGGGAGCGCCGGGCAGCCGGAACACCGGCAGGGGTGCGCCCTCCAGCACCAGCCGACGGCGGAACCGCATATGGGAAATGGCGATCATGCTCCACGTCCACAGCCCGGAGGTGCTGACGACGCTGGTCAGCGTGATGAAGGCATCGGCGGGCGCAAGGTAGTTGAAGAGCACCCCGACGCCGACGGCGAGCGTGGTGACCGTCAGCGCCCGCCCCGGCACCCGGCGCCGTGTCGTGTGGTGGAGCGCTCGCGGCGCCGAACCCGCGGATGCCAGGCCGTAAAGCAGCCGACTGGCCGAGAACATATTCGCGTTACATGAGGAAAGTGCCGAGGTCAGGACGACGAAGTTCATGATTCCCGCGGCGCCGGCCAGCCCCGCTTTCGAGAACACCGAAACGAACGGGCTCACGTCAGCGGTGTACCGCGTCCACGGCTGGACGACCATGAGGATGAACAGCGCGCCGATGTAGAAGACGATGATGCGCCAGATGACGTTGCCCACCGCTTTGGGGATCGTCCGCTCCGGGTGTGCCGCCTCGCCCGCGGTGATGCCGAGCATCTCCACCCCGATGAACGCGAAGACGGCGATCTGCAGGGTGAGGAAGAAGCCGTGCCCGCCGTTCGGGAAGAAGCCGCCGAATGTCCAGAGGTTGCTCAGGCTCGCACCGTGGCCGAGCGCGGTCACACCGGTGACGATGATGACGGCCCCGAAAAGGATCAGCCCGACGATGGCGATGATCTTGATCAGCGCGAACCAGAACTCGGATTCCCCGAACATCCGGACCGAGACCCAGTGCACGCCGAACAGCAGGACCAGGCCGATGAGCGCGGGCACCCACTGCGGAAGGTCCGGATACCAGTAGTGCATGTAGACACCGCTCGCCGTGAGCTCGGCCATCGGGCCCACGATGCACTGCAGCCAGTACGTCCAGCCGGTGACGAACCCGGCGAAGGGGCTGACATGGATACGGGCGTACTCGCTGAACGATCCGGCGTGCGGCGAATGGACGGCCATCTCCCCCAGGCCGCGCATGAGGCAGTACACGGCCGCCCCCGCGAGGGCGTAGGCGATGAGCAGCGCCGGACCGGCGATATGGATGCCCCGCCCGGAGCCGAGGAACAGCCCCACGCCGATGGCCATGCCGATGGACATCATCTGCATGTGCCGCGGACTGAGTCCTCGCCCCAGCCCGGCATCGGCCTCCGGCCCGGTCGGCGTATGGCGGGTGGCCGATGCGGCCGCCGCCCCGGCCGTGTTCACGGCCGGTCGCGAGCGTGACAGATCGTTGTCGGGTGCACTGGGCATCTATGGTTCCGCCTCTCGGATGGATACCTAACGTATACTTGGCGTATCGGTGGCACGCCAGGCTTCTCACACGGGTGTAATGACGTGAAACGGGGCCGTTACCGAGGTAGCGGGCCCAGGGGATGCCGCGCCCACCCCCGTGCGCGGAGGTGGACGCCGGTTACCATCGGTGGCGTTCGGACAGCCGAGGGGTGCGTAACGGCGTGCCCTTCCGGGCCGGCGCCGTGGGCCACAGCAGAACGTCCGGATGATGCTTCACCCGTCGTTCCCGTTCGCAGGAGAGTGATGAATGCCGGAGAGCCGGAAAGCGGCGGCTGCCATGTCGAAGACCGGACCGACTGAGCCCAGTGTCCCGGCAGCGGAGACGAACGCCGAAATGAGCGGGTCCCCGGCCTCTCCGAAAAAGGTCTCCCAGACCGGGGCCGCCGTGGAGAAGATCCGCTCCCGCATCATCGACCTGACGATCCCGCCGGGTAGCCGGATCGACGAGCCGCTGCTGCTCAAGGAGTTCCAGCTGGGCCGGACCCCGGCGCGGGAGGCCATCAACCAGCTGGCCGCGGAGGGCTTTGTGAAGATCTTGCCCAACCGGGGTGGCACATTCGTCCGCAAGCTCGATCTGGCGGAGATCGGCGAGATCGTGGTGGCTCACCAACTGGTGGAGAACAACCTCGCCCAGTTGTGCAGGCTCGACGACGAGACGCTCGCCGACGACCTGGAACGCATTCAGTCGGTGTACCGCGTGGAGGTCGACAATCGGAGATACCTCAACATCACCGCGTTGAACGAGCAGTTCCACATGCGCATGAACCAGTCGATCGGCAATAGCTTCTTCCATGACTTCGCCCAATCGACCCACCGCCATGTGCGTCGGCTGCTCGTCTATCTCTACACACTCGAGTCGGCATTGCCCGAGCAGCAGGACGAGCAGTTCGAGCTCAATGTGCGGCAGCATGACCGCATCATCGAAGCGGTGCGGGACAAGGACCGCGAGAAGCTCACCGAGGTGCTGCCGGAGCACGCGGGCGCCACGCAGGACCGGCTGGTACGGCTGTTGCAGAGCAACACGGTCACCCCGTTCCCCGTCAAGCTGCGCCCTCTCGTCCTGCCGGAGGACTGAGCCACCCGGCTCACGGCTCAGCTCGCTCGGGTCCCGTTGCCGGTCGTGGCCTTGAGGCCGAATGCCCCATAGGCCGAACGCGCCTGCTCGGAGGCGAGGAAGCGCACCAGCTCCAGCGCGGGGAGCAGGCCCGCCGCGGCCGTGGACGGTACGGCGCTGAACTCGGTGTCGTGGTCGGCACCGGCCGGGAAGGGGCCGACCACGTCGACGCCGCGGACCGCCATCAGCTCGCTCACCTGCTGGATCGCGAGGTCTGCTCTGCCGTCCAGCACGGCGTCCGCGGTAAAACCCTTCTCCACGACCGTGGCGCGTGCGTTCACCTCATCGGCCACCCCGAGTTCGTCCAGCAACCGAGCGAAGTAGATGCCGCTGGCCCCGGTTCTCGAATAGGCGACCGACCGCGCGTCGCGCAGCGTACGCACCAGCTCATCGACGGTCGCGATCCGCGGGTGCGGTGTTCGCGCACGGACCGCGAGGCCGACTCCGGTGCTGGCGAGCGGTAGTCGCGCCGCGCCGTCGACGACGCCCTGCGCGGCCAGTTGCCCGATGTCGTCCGTGACGGCGATCAGGACGTCGGGGTGCTCCCCCAAGGCCATCCGTTTCCTCAGTACGGACGTCGGATCGAAGACAGCCCTGACGGCTGTTCCCGTCGCCTCGGTGAACTCTTCGAGCAGCCGGTGTTCCAGGGCGCTCCGCACCGCCAGGGTACTGAAGAGTGTGACATGCCCATGATCTTGCGTCCTACGCATGACTGCTTCACCCGTTCCCTTCCGGGGCGTACCTCGTCAGCCATTCGAGCCCATCGGCGGTGGCGTTCGCGGGGCGATACTCACAGCCGATCCAGCCCGGGTATCCACGTGCCCTCAGCCGGTCGAACACGAAGTCCCAGGCGATCTCCCCAGTGCCCGGTTCTGCCCGGCCGGGCACGTCCGCCACCTGAATGTGAGCGATGGACGGCAGGTGTTCCTCCAGGCGGGTGCTCAGGTCGCCCTGGCTCATCTGGCAGTGGTAGATGTCGAAGAGCATGCCAACCCGGGCACTGCCGACAGCCGCCACGACGCCCGCGGCCTGTTCCTGGGTCTGGAGGAAATAGCCCGGAATGTCCCGAGCGTTGACCGCCTCGATGACCAGCCGGACGCCCGCGCTGGAGGCGAGCTGTCCTGCCCACGCCACGTTCGCGACATACCGGGAGAAGGCCGTGTCGCGCGGGACACCCGCGGGCCGTACACCGGCCCGCAGGTGGACAAGCGGACACTCCAGCTCGACGGCATAGTCGAGCGCCCGTATGACGCCGTCACGGAATTCCCCGACGCGGTCCGGCATGCATGCCGTTCCCGCGGCCGTGGGCGTCCCCGGAGGCCCCACCGGACTGTTGATCAGCACCTGGCGCAGCCCCGCGTCCTTCAGCCGCCGACGTAGCTCCACCGGTGAACGACCGTAGGGCGAGGCGTACTCGACGGCGGAGAACCCAGCCTCGGCCGCGGCGTCGAAGCGCTCCTCGAACGGCACTTCACCGAAGAGCCAGCCCAGATTCGCGCTGAAGCGCAGCCCGTGGTCCGTCGTCATGACGGGGCGCCGAGCGCGGCGACAACCTCGATCTCGACGCAGGCGCCGTGCGGGAGTTGCGCTACGCCGATGGCGCTTCGTGCGTGCCGGCCGGAGTCGCCGAGGGTCTCGATCAAGACCTCGGACGCTGCGTCGATCACCTTCCCCTGAGCGGTGAAATCCGGGGCCGAGGCGACGAATCCGGTGATCTTGAGGATCCGCAGGACCCGGCCCCCCTCTCCGCCGAGTTCGCTGTCCAGAGTGTTGAGGCACGCCTGTGCGCACAGCCGCGCGGCGGCCCTGGCGGATTCCAGGTCGACGTCCGCGCCGACCTTCCCGTGGTAGGCGATCCGGCCGTCCTTCCGGGGAAGCTGGCCGCTGACGTACGCGACGCCCTGGTGCACCACCACGGGAGTCACGTAGCCGCTCGGGGCGGAAGCCTTCTCGTTCGGTGTCGCCATCTTCCGCTCCCTAAGCCTTGAGACCGTTGACGAAGTCGGAGATCTCCCGCGCGAGTGCCTCGGGTTCCTCCTCGGGAATGTAGTGACCGCTGCCGGCGATGACTCCGCCGCGCACGTCGCTGCCCAGCGGCCGCATGCTCTCGTAGAGGTCGGGGGCGGAACCGACCTCGCCACCGAGGGCGAGGATCGGGACGCCGATCTTCCGCCGCATCAGGGGGGTGTTCTGCTCGATGTCCTCCAGGACCGCTCGGTAGTAGCCGAGCATGCCCCGCAGTCCACCAGGGGCCTGGTACACACGCTCGTACTCGTCGATGTCGGCCTTGCTGAAAGTGGACCTCCAGTTGGCGGTCTTCCTGCTGAAGAACCATTCGATGAGGATGCGCTCGCGGCCCTGGAGCAGTGCCTCGGGCAGGTCGGGGATCGGGTTGAACAGGAAGTGCCAGTTACGCCAGTTGTCCGGGCCGAGCGTGATCGTCGGCCGCAGTGTGACACCCGGGATGTTGCCGTCGAGGAGCACCACTCCGCGCAGGTCGGCGGCGAACTGATGGGCATAGGCGTACCCCACCCAGGCGCCGACGTCGTGCCCGACCAGCACGTACCAGTCCTCACCGAGGACCTTCAGCAGCGAGCGCAGCCGCTTGCCGGTCGTCAGGGTGTCGTAGCCGTCCACGGGCTTGTCGGAGTCGCCTTGTCCAGGGAGGTCGACGGCGATCATATGGAAGCGGTCCGCGAGCAGCGGCATCAGGCGACGCCACGCGTAGCAGCTCTGCGGGAAACCCGCGACCAGGACGATCGTGGGTCCTTCACCGGCTTCTACGATGTGGAACCGGAGGTCGTCCGCCCACACCATGCGGTGCTTGAGTTCGATGTCACTCATTGCTGTCCTCTCGGAAGCGGTTGTCGGGTTCGGTGACCGGCCATGCGCCGCGGGGCCGGGAAGTCGCCCACGAGGCGGTAGGCTCAGCGACCACCGTCGAGTTGTGAGACCTCTTGGTCGCTGAGCGGGCGAGTGGGTATCCCACGCAGCAGCAGGAAGAGTTTCGCCGTCTCCTCCAGCTCTTCGATCGCCGCCGCCGCGGAGTCCAGAGTCGTATCGCTGACGATCGGCCCATGGTTGGCGAGCAGGATCGCGTGGTAACGGGCGGCGAGGCCGTACATCGCGGTGGCGAGCGCCGGGTCGCCGGGGCGGTGGTAGGGAACGAGGGGCAGTCGGCCGACCCTCATGGCGAAGTAGGCGGTGAGCGGCGGAACGCACTCAGCCGGATCGAGCCCGTCCATGCAGGACACCGCCACCGCGTAGGTCGAGTGCAGGTGAACGACGCCACCGGCGTCCCGTCGCTGCCTGTACAGCACCAGGTGCAGGAGGCTTTCCTTGGTCGGACGGTCCCCACCGACGTGGCGCCCGTTCTCGTCCAGCTTCGACAGCCGATCCGGGTCAAGGGTGCCCAGACTCGCGTTGGTGGGCGTCATCAGCCATCCGTCGGACACGCGCACGCTGAGGTTGCCGCTGGTTCCGGTGGTCAGCCCGCGGGCGAACAGGGAGGCGCCCAGAGCGGCGAGCCGTTCCCGCGGCCGGGCTTCGTGGCCGTTCGTGATCAGGTTCATGGCAGCCGCTCCCAGGCGTCGAGGAAGAAATCGCGCGAGCCGAAATTCCCCGACTTCAGCGCGAGTGCGAGTGGCCGGGGGGTGCCGAGCGCCCACGTCCACGGGACTCCTGGACTGATCTCCGGCCCGATGACCAGCCCCGTAACACCCAGTGCCCCTACGACCGCGCCGGATGTCTCCCCACCGGCGACGATCAACCGGCCGACCCCCATGTCGACGAGGCCGCGGGCGATCGAGGCGAGGGTGTCCTCGACCCGTGAGGCGGTGTCGTCGGGAAGCGATGACTTCGCCGCTGTGACATTCCGAGCCGGTTGCGTCGCGTGCAGCAGGACCGGCCCGTGCGCCAGAAGCGGGCGCGCCCAGCGCAGTGCCGCCGTGACGACGTCCTCGTCTCGGACGATCGCGAAGGGGTCGACGGGGAAGGTCGGGTACACCGCTCGCACCGCTTCGACCTGGGCGTTCGTCGCCGCTGAGCAACTGCCCGCGATGACGGCTCGCGCCCCGCCGGATGGCTGGGGGGCCTCCGGGGCACTGTCGGTGAGGTCATCCGGGTGCGCACGGAGAGATGCGGCGAGTCCGATCGCCAGCCCCGAACTCGCCGTGACCAGCGGCAGATCGGCGCACGCACGGCCGATGGTGAGGAGGTCCTGGTCGTCGGTCGCGTCGACGACAGCGAACCGGATTCCCGCCGAGCGCAACGCGTCGAACTCGGCGTGGATCCGCTCCGGCCCCTGAACCACGGTTCCGCGGTCGACCAGACCGACTCGCGAGGGAGTCTGCCGCCGCATGAGCCGCACCACGTTCGCGTCATCCATCGGCGTCAGGGGGTGCTGACGCATGGAAGTCTCGTCCAACGGCACGTCGTCCACGAAGAGCCTGCCGTCGCGGACGGTACGGCCGTTGGCCGGCAGCGCCGGGCATACGACGGTGAAATCCATGCCGAGGGCGTCCATCAGAGCGTCCGCGACCGGGCCGATGTTGCCCGCCGGGGTGGAATCGAAAGTCGAGCAGTACTTGAAGTAGAAGCGATCGCAGCCGATCTCCCGCAGCCACCGCAGCGCGGTAAGGGACTGCTCGACCGCGTCGGCAACCGGCGCCGTGCGGGTCTTCAACGCGACGACGACCGCCTCCGCGCCCGACCGCGCGATGTCCTCCCAGGTGTCGGGGACGCCAATGACCTGCACAGTGCGAATCCCCTGCGCCACCAGTACCGAGGCGAGATCGGTACCGCCCGTGAAGTCATCGGCGATGCATCCGAGCAACATGCCCGCACCCCTTTCCGATCGCGTCGGCCGACGGGCTCACTCGGGGACAGCGGCCCTCACGAGGCGCCATGGACAGCCTCCTTCAGGGCGAGGACGGCTGTCTGCGGCGCGGTGAAGACGGGCACGTCCACCCGTGCGCGGACCCGCTCCACCGCCTGCGAGGTGGAGAAATGGGCCAGGACGATGGCGTCGCAGCCGGAGAGCCTCGGTGCCTGCTCCGCGACCAGCCGGTTGTGTGCCCCTGCGTCCCCCGAACGCAGCAGCTCGATCGCGGAGTCGACGACGATCGACCTGAGCTTCGCAGGTGATCCCAGACGTTCCGCCTCGGCGGCGAATTCGTCCTCCATGGTCGGGACCGAGGGCGCGAACGTGGCAAGCATCCCGACGTCGGTGCCGCACGCGAGTGCCGCCCGGAACATCGCCTCGTTCGGTTTGACGACAGGCACGGGCAGCAGAGCGGCCGCGCGTTCTATCGCCGGGCCGAACGCCGAACAGGTCGCCAGGATGCCGTCGGCGCCGGTGCGGTGGGCGTAGCGCACCAGATCCACGAAACGTTCGATCAGCTCCTCGGTCAGCTCCGGCCTACGTGCCCGCTCGGTGGTGAGCCCGTCATCGAGCAGATTGGTCAGCTCGGCCTCGGGCCATTCGCTGCGGAACGCGTCATGGACGGGCGGCATGGCGACGGACGTCGCGTGAACAAGGACAATACGTGCTGTGCCTGTCATTACTTCTCTGCTCTTTGCGTCGCGCCGGGCATCGGCCCGCTGATAGCGGGCCACCATCGACCGGTCAGGTGTTTCGTGACAAAACGGCTGTTATGGACTCGATGATCTCAATGTGGTCGCCGAGCGGGAGCCTGTCGATCGTCATCTGCAACTGGCCGGGCCGATCGACACGACTGTCATCGATGGCCTGGCCGATGGTGACCGCCGCGGTGAGGACGTCGCGCTCGGACTGCGCGTGGAAGTGCTTGAGCAGATACGGGGCCAGATCGGGCCGCAGGCTCGCGACGGCTCCGAGCAATCCGTAGGCACCCCAGTTGGCGACACCGGAGACGATCAAGTGGTCGGCGCCGGTCCGCGCGGCGACCAGGGCACCGTTCGGAATGTCCTCCTCGATGATCTCCCGGGGCAGTACACCCATGCCGATCTCGTTGCCGCCGTCACCGATCCCGATGGTGGTCCAGGGTGAGCTCCAGCCGTCGTCCTGGAACAGGTAGTCCAGCGGCGCGGTGTCGTCCGAGATGTCCCACCCGTGCTCGCGGTGCGCCCTCCCATCGGCGCCCAGGGAGCAGCGCTCGATCGCGATGAGGTGGGTGAGCGGCTGCTCCGCCGACTCCAGACGTCCGCGCAGGCTCCGTACGGCGGCGGCGTCCACCGATACGACCTCGAGCGCGACCCTTCCCGGCAGAACACCGGTGACGGCCCATACCGCCTTGGCGCATGGCGCGTCGGTGATCACCGTGACGGGTATTCCGGCCTCGATGAACCCCGCGGCGAGCTGGCCCATGCCGTTCAGGCCGTCCGTCTCAGGTGACGGTGGTTCCGCGTGCCGGACGAAGAACCCGCACACGATACCGATGTGCGGCGAGGGGTGGTCCGCTATTGACCGGGCGGCGCGCTCCAGATTCCCCTGCGCGAACGCGGCAAGTCGACTGATGTCGCGGCGCACCTTACGTCCGACGATACCTTCGATCTCGGTGATAGGCGTTGGCATTTGCCCTCCAAGGGGTCGCGTATACTTAACGTATATATGGCCTCTGGGTGTGTCAACCACACTTCCGGGCCGGGCGGCGTGCAGCCGAACCGGCGGTAAGGAGCTCGATGCGGTGACCGCGAGGTCAGTGCCGTCGGGATTTCGGAGTCGGCGGCCGACCGGATCATCGACCGCATCGACCCTCTGCTGGCCTCGCCGCCCCGAAGCCGGTTCGCGAGGGGCACTGTGCTGATCGTGGACGGGACGTTGGTGCCCACCCGAGACCACGCGGTGGCCACTGCGCGCCCACCTGTTCCACCACAGCGGCCCGGAACGCTTCCAAAAGGACGCATCCGGGGACTGTGCGAGGTCTACCGCGGCAGCAAGGCGGCACTCAACACGTTCATACGCAGCTACGCCAACCGGTCAGGCCGACACCGACCGTGCCCTGCTGCTCATAGTTGCGGGTTAGGGCCCCGGCCGGGCAGGGCCGGGGCCGGTCTTGTCGGCATGCAGGGGGCGCGGAAGCCCGCCCGCTTCCTCCTGGAGGGCGACGTCGTCGAGACGCGTATCGGCGGCATCGGTGAACTCCGCCAGGCCTGCGTCGCCTCTGCCGAGACGGGAGAGCGACAGGTGACCGCATGATGCGGTCGGCCTCACCGCCTCATCGCTCCCCGCGCTGCTCGGCAGCCTCCTGAATCTGATCCTGGTGCGGTCCAATCCAGCGTCGGGGCTGCACCGTCGTGCCGCCCCGACGCTGCCTTCGTCGTTAAGCGGATCCGGATCCACCTCGGCCGCGGGTTCGGTTGACGCAGAAAGTCGCAAGGACTGGTGGCCTCAAGGGGGGGCCGGCGGTACGACGGGGGCCGGCCGAGCCGGGGAAGGACACCTCCCTCACGCTCGGGCCGGTACTCGTCACGGCCGACGAGCTTGCTCCGTACCGCTCGGGAGGCGGCCAGCAGTGCACGGTGTCCGGCCAGGTCGCCTTCGGTTTGTCGGTCTGTCGCTGCAGCACGGCGAAGTTGGTGGCGTAGCGCCAGAATCTCGGCCTCTTTGTCGTGCTCACTCCTTGGCAGGAGCCGTATCAGGGTGAACACGCTCGTCAAGGTCAGACAGAGCAGTCGCGGCAGCACTCCATCATGCGGAAGTCGGCCCACCGCCTTGCGTGTATCGTTTCGCAGAACTAGAGTCCTTATTTATAGGACGACCTGGGGGTTGGTGAGGTGCAACTCCGACGAGGTATGGGGAGCGCAGGATGTCTACGCCGACGACCACAGCTGCAGTCTGGGTGTACGAGCACGGCGGTCCGGAGGTGCTCGTATACGGGCACCATCCCTTGGCCGAGCTCGGGCCGACGGATGTACTCGTGACTGTGGACACGGCTCCCGTGTCCGGCTGGGACCTGAAGTACCGACGAGGGTTCCAGGCCGGGACGAAACTGCCTGGCCGCAACCCTTTCCCGATGCCGCAGCAACTTGGGCGAGAAGCCGCTGGCACTGTCCTGGCCACCGGGCCCGAGGTGAAGGGGATACATGTCGGAGATCGCGTCGTCGCCGTCGTGCATCCGGAGAACCCCTACGCGATGGAGACGTACCGTGGCCGGGGCAACCTCTCCAGCGGCATAGCCGTTCCGGGCCATCAGTCCCTCGGGGGCTACGCCGAATACCTGGTGCGTGACGAGCGACTATGGCTGCCGCTGCCCGATCACGTCGACCTCGAACAGGCCGCGGCCACCCTGTGGAGCTACGGCACCAGCCACCGTGTGCTGCGCGATCGGCTGCGCGTGACGCTGGGGGACACCCTGCTGGTAACAGGTGCGGCAGGACCCATGGGCCTGGCCACCCTGGCTCTGGCCCGCCTCTTCGGAGTGCGCACCATCGCCACGACCCGCAAAGCCGACAAGGCCGCTGGCCTACGGGCAGCAGGCGCGGACGAGGTGGTGATCACCGACGACCTCAAGGGGGCGGGTAATGCTCTTCTCGAACTGACGCGCGGCCAAGGAGTCGACCATGCGGTCGACTACTCGGCCAGCGCCGCGCTGCTACGTCTGGCACTCGATGCGCTGCGCTTGGGCGGCAGGCTGTGCCCGGCCGCGGGAGAACAGAACCCACCTGGCCTCATGCCTTTCACCGTCTTCGACCTGACCCGCCTCGAAGCGGACATCGTGGGTGTTCGAGGTGCCCGACACGAGGACGCGTTGCGGATCCTCGATTTGCTCATCAACGGTCGGCTGCACACCCCGATCGCGGCCCGCTTCCCTCTGGCGAAGGCCGCCGACGCGCATGCCCTGATGGAGAACGCGACGGACATCGTCGGCCGCATCGTCCTCAAGCCGCACCCCTGATGTCCTCCGTGCATGAGGACCCCCAACGGACCATAGCAACCGGAGGAGCGGGACATGTTCGTCGAGTCTTGCGCGGGGGCACTGCGGAGGCTTCCAAGCTCGGCGGGTTCCTTCCAGGTCGGCGCGCATGTCTACGAAGTCGTCCCGGTGGCAGAAGCCTGACCGCATCACCTGGCAACAACCCGACGAAAGAACACCCAGCCGTCCTCTTGCGCCTATTGGCATGGCATAGCGATATGACCATTCGTGCTGGCTGCGGGGCAGCCGGGTTCACCTATCCCTCTCGGGGCGCTTCCGCCCCACTTAAGGAGCTGACGTGATCGACCTGAGGAACATCGACGCTGCAGAACCCTTCCTCAAGCAATTGCAGGGCGAGGACAGCGGTCCCATCACCCTCATTAACACCTTCGTCGTCCCCGAGGGTGAGATGCAGAGGGTCCTCGACCTCTGGCGGGAGGACTCCTTCATCATGAAGGCCAAACGCGGCTTCATCTCCGCACAGCTCCATCGAGGTCTGGGTGACAGCAACATCCTGACGAACGTGGCCGTTTGGGAATCGGTCTCTGCCTTGCGAGACGCATTCAGCAGCGAGGAGTTCCAGAGCCTGCTGCCACACTACCCCGACGGCTCTTACTGTTATCCGCACGTCGTCCGAAAGGTGGCAGTGGAGGGGATCTGCGTCGCGTGAGGTCGCAGCAGGACCCCGGTTCGCGCGTCACCTTCCGCGAATCGCCGCCGTCGCCACCGCCGATTTCCACTCTCTGCCCGCCGTAGCCCTCCAGGCGCCTGGGCCGTGAGGGGGTTCGGGGGCGGAGTCGCTGGGACGGCGGTCGATGAACCCGTCGCGACTGGCTGTCGGACGGGCGCCGCGGATGAGTCTAGAGCTAGAGGTATAGTCTTAGAGTCATGCCTTCTCCCTCTCGTGTCTCGGCCTTCCGCCTTCTATGCTGACCGTTAAACAGGATTTGTGTCCCTCATTCCAGGACAGGAGCTGTTATGAGTCCCTCCCCCGTCCCTCCCGGGCGACCGGCCGAGCCCAAGATCGATCGCTCCCTCACCCTGCATCTGCGGGGCGACTGGGGCAGCGCCAACCTGCACCGGGTCTGCGGCTGGATCGCCCAGGAACTCGCGGACCGCTGCGGCTCCCGCACCCGGATTGCCACCTGGAACAGCAGGGGCTTCAGTGACGCCGTGCGAGCAGTGGGACATGGAGAGGTGCATGTGGCACTCACGACCCCGGCTGCCTTCACGGCCGCGGCGCTCGACGGGCGCGGGGTCTACCGCGACGAGTCCTTCCCGGACCTGCGAGCTCTTGGTGTGGTGCCGCAGCGGGACCGGCTGGTCGTGGCGCTGCACAAGGACCTCGGCATCACCACGTTCGCCGAGCTGCGGCAGCACAAGCCCATGCTGCGGCTCGCGACGTCCGTGAACGACGGGGTCAATTACGTGGGGCTTGCCGCTCACGAGGTCCTGACGCGGGCGGGTGTCGACGTCGTCGGCTGGGGTGGTGAACTGCTCGAGGACGAGCGGCCGTTCGAGTCACTGGACCACGTGAAGGAGGGACGGGCGAACGCCATCGTCCACGAGGCGATCATGCTGCCCGTCTGGCAGGAGATCGGCCGCGACCTGAACTTCCTCGAGGTCGAGGACGATGTCCTCACCGGCCTGAACGACGACTTCGGCTGGCCGGCGGCGGTCGTGGACGACCACTACTTCCCTGGCCGGGCCGCCTTCAGGACCCTCGACTTCTCCGACTTCCTGGTGTGCGCCCGCGCCGACCTCGCCGACGACGTCGCCTACGCCATCGCGTGGGTGCTGGGGGAGACGCGTCACATCATCGAAGGGCAGTACCGGCACCTGGCTCCCGAGCGGAGCCCGATCACCTACCCCCTCGACCCCGCGACCATGGGCAAGGCCCCGATCCCCCTCCACCCGGGGGCCGCCCGCTACTACGACGCCTTGCCCACGGCATGACTCCCGCCCAGGCACGCAGGGCTGCCGTGGAGGCGTCCCACGCTCTGGCCGCGGCCGGTCAGGGAGACATGGTCTGGGGACACGCGGCCGTGCGCGACCCGGAAGGCCGCGGTATCTGGATCAAAGCTCCGGGCTGGGGCCTCGAAGAGGTTCGTGACGACCGGCTTCAACTCGTCTCCTACGACGCCGAGGTGCTGCACGGAGAGGGTGTCCCGCACAAGGAGTGCCACATCCACCTGGAAATCCTGCGGGCGTCGCCGGAACTGAACTGCACCGTGCACACCCACGCGGTGTCGGCCGTCGCATTCGCCGCCCTGGACGTGCCGCTCATGCCGCTCTCCCACGAGGGCGCCCTGTTCTCCGGTGACGACGTGCCGAGGTTCCGGGACACCGGTGGGCTCGTCAGCAGTTCTGACCTGGGAAAGAGGCTCACCACGGCCCTCGGCGCCGCACCCGCCGCCCTCATGCCCAAGCACGGGCTCGTCGCCGCCGGGCGGACCGCCGCGGCGGCCGTCATGCACGCCGTACTCCTCGACCGCGCCTGTGCCGTCCAGTTGCGGGTACAAGCGGCCGGCCCTGCGGTCGTACGTTCCGATGCCTGGGAGGCGCGCGCCAAGCGCGCCCAGTGCTGGCCCGACAGCCAGCTTGAGGCCGGCTACCGCTACCTCGTCCGGCAGGCGGCCGGCTCGCTCGCCGACGTGGGGGCATCTCCTCACACCACCTGACACCGGAGGCCCGCTTCCCCTTTTCCTCAGCCGGTGCGTCTCCCGTCATACCGCTCCCACTCAGTGCACACGAAGGACACAGCACCATGACCGACCAGCCCAACTCCGCAGCCATCACGACCGACTGGACCACCGTCTCCACCGCGGACGGACCGATGCGCGTGTATGTCGCACGGCCCAAACGGCCCGCCGACCGGGCCGTGATCGTGCTACAGGAGGCGTTCGGAGTCAACGACCACATCCAGGACATCGCCGGCCGTTACGCCGCCCACGGCTTCCTCGCCCTCGCGCCCGACCTGTTCCACCGCAACGGCGTCAGCATCCTCGACTACGAGCAGCACGCCGAGGCCATGCCGTTGATCGGTGCCATCGGGCCGGACGAGATCGTCGCTGACATCGAGGCCGTCCTGACTCACCTCCGGGCGGAGGAAGGCGTACCCGCCTCCCGCACGGCGATCAATGGATTCTGCTTCGGTGGCCGTGCCGCCTTCACCGCCGCCACCGCCATCGGTGGATTCGGCGCCACTGTCGTCTTCTACGGTCCCGGCATCGCTGCCGGCCCCCACGCGGTCGTGGACCGCGCGGTGAACATCGACGCCCCCATGCTGCTGCATGTCGGTTCCGTGGACCCCACCATCCCCGGTGAACACGTCGCCACCATCGAGCGAGCCCTCACTACCGCGGGCGTCGAGTTCGAGAGCTACGTCTATGAAGGCGCGGGACACGCCTTCGCCTGCGATGCCCGTCCGCACATGTACGTCGAGGACAGCGCGAGGACCGCCTGGCAGCGCACCCACGCCTTCCTCGACAAACATCTGCCCCCCACCGCCTGACCCATCACCTCCGGACGAAACAAGGACGTTTCATGGGCACCGTCACCGAAGTCATCGAGGTCGTCTGCTCCGACGAGCCCGCCCGCTCGGTCGAGCGCGACGAGCACCTCCTGCTCTCGCCCCCGCGCCCCAACCCCTTTCCCGTGAAGCTCTGGAGGGACCACGAGCCACTGAGCGTGGTGCACTTCCCCCAAGAGTACGAGGCCGTGCCCTTCGCTCCGCCGCGCGGAATCTACGAGAGCGCCCAGATCCGCGTCGAATGGCAGACGATGGACAACCGGCAGCCCTTCTACCACCGCAACTGCGACGTCGACGAGATCTCGTACCAGATCGACGGCGAGCGCACCCTGATGACCGAACTCGGTGTCGTCGAGCACAGGCCGGGCGAGTTCTCCCGGATCCCCCGTGGAGTCGCCCACGACAACTGGGGGCGCCGCGAGAGCCATCTGCTCTTCTACACCCCGGCTCCGGTCAGAGAGGAACGCGCCCCCCTGCGCCGCTCCGAAACGGTGTTCCCGCCCTTCCCCGGCTGGGAGCCCGGGGCGGTCAACGAGGCCGTCACTCAGTGCATGGGCGCCCCCGGGCACGACATCACCGTCGCGCCCGTCGACGAACGGCGGCTGCTGGAGCAGGTGAACGCGGAGAAGGCTCGCATCAGCGTCCTGGCCGGTGCGGACGAGGTCGGCATGACCTGGCTGTACCAGTCCGTCGGCTTCCGCCTGGGCATCGTACGGCTGCGGGCCGAGGGCCCGCGCGTGTACCGGCGCACCCTGGACGCCTACGAGATCCAGTACCAGATCAGCGGCCACCGCACCCTGGTGAGCCAGCGCGGCATCGTCGAACTCGGACCGGGCGACTTCGTCCGCATTCCCCTGGGCATCGCGCACACCAGCGTGTGCGGCGAGGTGAGTGAGCACATCGCCCTGTTCTCCGACCGCGAGCTGCCGCAGATCGCGGAGACGACCAGGGCCGCCGAGCCCTACACCCCCGAGCGCCTGGCCGCACTTCAGCCCTGAACGACGCAGGAGCCGCACGTCATGACCACCATGCTCGCCGCGCGTGCCCAGAAGGGTTCCACCGCGCTACACCTGGACAAGATAGCCACTCCCGAGCCCGGGCCGTACGACGTTCTCGTCAAGGTGGCGTCCGCGGGCCTCGCCCCCGGAATGATGACGCTGCTCGCCCAGGGTGCCTTCAAGCACCTGCCCACCACGCTCGGCCACGAGGCCGCCGGCAACGTCGTCGCCGTCGGCACCGAAGTGGAGGGCATCGACGCGGATGCCCGCGTGCGGGTGCACCCGAACCTGAACTGCCGGACCTGCGGCTACTGCCGGTCCGACCGGGACATGATGTGCCCGCAGCAGGCGATGATCGGGCATGCCGCCTTCGGTGACGTCCCGATGCCGCTGTACGACCGCTACCACGACGGGGGGCTGGCCGAGTACATCCGGGTGCCGCACTGGCTCGTCGACCCGCTGCCCGACAACGTGTCCTTCGACGTCGGCGCCAAGGCTCACGATCTCGCCAACGCCATACGCGCCCTGAAGTGCGCCGACCTGCCGCTGGGGGCGACGCTCGTGGTCACCGCCGCCACCGGCACGATGGGCACCGCCACCGTCAAGCTTGCCCGGCACTTTGGGGTGTCCCGGCTCGTCCTCGTCGGCCGCAGTGCCGAACGGCTGGCGGCCGTCCAGCCCCTCGCCGGTGACGTGCGCACCGACTGCGTGGCCCTCGAAGAACTGCCCGCGAACTGGGCTGAGGAAGGCGGTCTCACCCGAGCCCTGCGCGCGCTGGTCCCGCAGGGAGCCGACGCCGTACTCGACTTCGTACCGGACGGGCCGGCCACCTCCCAGGCGCTCGCCGCGCTGGCGACCGGCGGCAGCCTCGTGCACATGGGCGCCAACCGCAGCCCGCTGATGCTCCCCATGGCCGCCGTCATGGTCAACTGCTGGCGCATCGTCGGCACCCGCGCCTGCACCCGCACCGATGCGAGGGAAGTCCTCACCCTGCTCGGCCAGGGCGCCCTGGACGCGGAGGAACTCATCACGCACCGCTACCCGCTGGCCGAGGCCAACGAGGCGGTCGCCGCCCTGCGGAATCGGACCGAGCCGATCTGGATGGCGGTGGTCAACCCGTGAGCGCCGCATCCCAACTGCCCGTACTCGTGGTCGGAGGCGGTCCCGTCGGCCTGACCGTGGCAAACCTGCTCGCGGCCCGCGGAGTTCCCCTCGTCCTGGTCGAGCGCAACGCCTCCACCAGTGACGAGGCCAAGGCCATCAGCCTGGACGACGAGTCCCTGCGGACGCTGCAGACGGCCGGTCTGGCGGACAAGGTCCTGGAGATCGTCGTCCCGGGTACCGGCACGCGGTACTACGACCGCAAGGGCCGGCCCCTCTTCCACGCCCGGGGCCCGCAGCCGTACCGCCTCGGCTTCCCGTTCAAGAACCAGTTCGCCCAGCCCGAACTGGAGAAGCTTTTGCTGGACGAGCTGAAATCCCGTTCGGGGGCGGACATCCGCTTCTCCACCGAACTGCTCACCGTGACGGACAACCCCGACGGCACCGGCGCCACCGCCGCGATCCGGACCCCCGGGGGCACCCGCACCGAAGCCCTGCGAGTCAGCTGGGTCCTGGCCTGCGACGGAGGCCGCTCGACCGTACGCGAACTGCGCGGCATCGGTATGACAGGCACCAGCCACCAGCACGTCTGGCTGGTCGCCGATACCACCGGTGACCATCACGACGAGCGCTACGGAATGCATCACGGCACCCCCGAACGGCCCACGGTGATCGTGCCCGGCCGAGGCGGCCGCTGCCGCTACGAGTTCCTCCTGCGTCCGGGGGAGGGCGAGAAGGGTGCACGGCCCGACTTCGAGACGGTGCGCAGGCTGGTCGCGCCCTACCGGTCGCTCACCGAGGACCAGGTGGAACGCTGCACCGCGTACACCTTCAACGCCGTCGTCGCCGACCGGTGGCGCGACGGGTGCGTGCTGCTGCTCGGCGACGCCGCGCACATGATGCCGCCCTTCGCCGGCCAGGGACTCAACTCCGGCATACGGGACGCCGCGAACCTCGCGTGGAAGATCGACGACGTGTGGCACGGCCGCGCCGCGGACAGCCTCCTCGACACCTACGAAGCGGAGCGGCGCCCGCACGCCACCGCCATGGTCCGCTACTCCGAACGCCTCGGTGATGTCGTCATGACCACCGATCGGCGTCGGGCTCTCGTACGCGACATCGCCGCCCGTGCTCTGCTGCGCGTACCAAGGGGGCGTCGCTACCTCACCGAGATGCGGTTCCGACCCTCAGCACGGCATGAGAGCGGCCTGGTCGTCGGTGACCACTCCCTGACGGGCACGCAGCTACCGCAGCCACGGGTCCTGGTCTCCCCGAGCCTGCACCCGCTCTGGTTCGACGAGGTCCTCGGCCAGTCGTATGCCTTGCTGGGCGTCGATGTCCCGGACGCCGCCTGGCGACGCTTCGACACTCACTGGCCCGACGACACGCTGGGCATCAGGCGGATCGATGTGGCGCTCGGCGACCGCATGCCGCCGACGACCGGAGTGCGCGAAGCTGTCGCGGACGCGGACGGCCGCCTGGAGGCAGCCCTCTCCACGGCCCGCAACCGGTTCGTCCTGGTCAAGCCCGACCGCTACATCGCGGCCGTCCTGGGGCCGCAGGACATCCCCGCCGTCGCCGCGGCACTGTGCAAGAAGACCGGGTGACGTCCCTGCCGACCACGACGGCCGCCGTCCGGGGCCACGATCACGGGGTCCCGAACAACTGGTCTACGAGCAGCGGCCGCTGCCGGCGGGCATGGCGGCCCGGCTCACGGCCGCCCGGACATCGTGGCCGTGGACGTCGACCCACGTCCTCGAAACCTCCGGCTCACCTGCAAGCATAGGTCCAATGCAGGCCGGGCCCCGGCGCTGCTGCGCCGGGGCCCGTACGCTCAACTCCCGTCGGCTTCGGTCGCCCCAATTTGATGGGCGCGTTCGTCGGCGAGCATCGCGGTGACCGCCGGAACGGAGAAACCTCCGATTCCCAGGAGGTGGTGCACCTCCCAGGGAATCACCTCGTATTCGCGGAACCCTCCGGCAACGAAGGGCTCACTGCGGAAGAGGTCATCGACGGCCTCACGGCGCATGTGGCCGACGACGATGATGCCAAGACCTCGGTCGGGGCTGGGCCCGGCCATCAGTATCCGGCCCGTGAGCTGTTGATGGTGCATCCATGCCAGGTGATCGCCGAGGGCCTCCTCGATCGCGCGTTCCCGGTCGCCGCTCCAGCGGTGCAGTGTCAGGTACCACATCGTCCCATGTCCCTTCAGCCGGAGAAGTTGAATGCGGTGCCCACCCGCTGTTTGTCTGCCCACGCGCGGATCCACGCCAGGATCGGGACATCCCATTGGAAGGGCATGGCCAGCTCGAACACGATCGTGTCCGTGTGGGAACTGCGGGCGGGCACCTTTCCTGTGATCACATCTGCCAGTTGCAGGGCATCGGCGGGTAGGGGCGGAGGGGTGTCGCCGATGAAACCGCTGGCGAATCCGAAAGCAACCAGCTCAGGGCGCCGAGTCGTTGGTACCGCCAAGCGGGCACCACGCTTGAGGAGGTTGCCGCCCGCACCGGTCATGCTGATCAGCAACGCACCGGGACGTACGGCCTCGGGATCGGGTACGGCTGACTCACCGAAGGAGTAGCGGCCCGCGGCGGTGATGACATCGGCGCCAGCCACCGCCTCGTCGATGGACGCCGCTACCGACACGTGGACGTCGTCGCCGAGCTGGGTGCGCAGGCCCGCGCCGAAGGCCGTTCGGCTCTCGCGCGTTGGGCTCCATACCCTCAGGTGGCGAAGGCCAGGCATCACACGGCGGATGGTGCGCACATGACTGCATGCCTGCACCCCGCTCCCCAGCACCGTCAGTGTGGCGGCGTCAGCGGGAGCGAGATGGCGCACGCCGACTGCGGCAGGGACCGAAGTGCGCAGCGCGTTGAAGTCGTCCAGCGCGATCAGGCTGTCGACTGCGCCGGTGGTGCCGTCCAGTTGGACCCCGAGCGATGCGTTGGGGCGGGCTTCCTTCACTCGGTTGGGGAAGACACGCAGGGTCGCGGGACCGCTCGCGAGCGACACCAACTGCGCGGCCAGCTCATCGCCATTGGCCAGGTCCAGCCCCGCGAAGACGGTCTGTGCGCGATCGCCGGAGTGGCACTGGGTGACGGAGGTTTCGACTGCGTCGATGGCGCTGTCGAGCTCGTCGTCGTTGGTAGCGAGCCGACTCAGGTCCGAGCGACTCAGCAGTAGCGGCATGTCAGTACCTCTCTCGGTCGGAACAGTACCCATTCATCCTGTACTTCGAGACATAGGTTGTGCAAGACAGGACAGCGGTAGCGGCCGCTGGTGGTCGGCGTCGTGCCCCGCGTCCGTAGGTGCGGCACGCGATCCGCACGCGCCGCGAGAGGATGATGCGAGGCGATCGCGGACGCCGACGGCCGTCTCGATGAGGCGCTGACCGCCACTCGCAGCCGACGCCACACTGCCGGCGATCAGGCCGTTGTGGTCTCCCGCACGCATACGTTACGGGTCTCGCCGAGCCCTTCCACGACGGTTCGCAGGGTCTGACCCTCCTTGAGGTACACCTTGGGGTCACGCCCGTCGCCGACACCGCCGGGCGTCCCCGTGCAGATGATGTCGCCCGCCAGCAGCGTGATGATGTCGCTGACGTAGGCCACGATGTCGGCGATGCCGAACAGCAGGTCGGATGTGCGTGAGCGCTGCATCACCTCGCCGTCCACCTCGCAGCGGATCTCCAGGTCCGGCTCCTTGTCACCGAACTCGTCCGCGGTGACCAGTTCGGGCCCCACGGGCGTGGTGGCCTCGAAGGTCTTGCCGGCCAGGAACTCCCGGGTGCGGCGCTGGTATTCGCGTACGGTCACGTCGTTGACGACGGTGTATCCGGCGACGAAGTCCAGTGCCTTCTCCTTCGGGACGTGACGGGCGGGTCGGCCGATGACAAAGCCCAGCTCGGCTTCCCAATCCGTGCTGTCGCTCACCGCGGGAAGTGTGATCGGGTCGTAGGCCCCGATGAGGGACCCGTCGTACTTCGCGAACAGGGTCGGGTATCGGGGTGTGTCCCGCCCCATCTCCTTGATGTGCGTGGCGTAGTTCAGGCCGAGGCAGATGATCTTGTTCGGGTGTGGCACCAGGGGTGCGTGGACCGCCTTCGCCGCGTCGACGCGATCGCCCTCGGCGGCTCGGGCCGCGCTGTGCCAGTTGTCACCCGAGCTGAGCAGGGCGCCCACGTCGGTGTGTGTGAGCAGGGTGTAGGAGTCGCCGTCGCGGCGGGCCGCCCGTGTTCCGTCATCCGTGCGCAGAGTCGCCAGTCGCATATGAGGTGCACCTCTTCCGTGTGTTGGCCGACGTCAAGCCGAATCGTGCGAGTGTTGTGGGTGTTACGATATGCAGGATTGTAGTCCTGTTATACGCGACTAGCGAAAGGTGGTGCCATGGCCATCACCGGACTCGGCCACACCGGTCTGTGGGTGTACGACCTGCCGAAGATGCGCGACTTCTATGAGCGCGTGCTGGGGCTGACCGTCACCGACGAGGACGAGGGCCTGGACATCGTGTTCTTCAGTGCGCGGCCGGACGAGGAGCACCACGAGTTCGTGCTCCAGGGCGGGCGCACCTCTCCCATCGGCGACAAGCAGCAACACCAGATCTCCTGGCGTGTGGGGTCGCTGGAGGATCTTCGGGTCTTCCATCAGCGGTTCGAGGAGGAGGGGGTCAGGGTCCAGCAGGAGGTGACGCACGGCAACGCCCTCGGGATCTACTTCTTCGACCCCGAGGGCAACCGCAACGAGGTCTACCTGCGCATCGAGCGGGACGTGCGGCAGCCCTTCCGCAAGACCATCGACTTCGGTCTCCCGCCCGAGCAGATCCACGCCGAGGCCGAGCGGCTGCTCAACGACGACGGCGCCGCCTATCAGCCCGTCGAATAGCTCAGCCGAAGGTCTCTCCGTCCAGTGGGTCGTCGGCTGGCCCCGCAGGGCCGGGTGGGGTCAGTACCCCCCATGTGGCTCTGAGCGCCTATGATGTCCTGCATGACAGGACGGAAGCCAGAGACTGGGACGACAGCGAGCCAGTACCGTGAGCGGAACTCGACTGCGGATCGGGCGCTGGACATTCTGGGGATGTTCTCCGAGAGCAAGTTGTCGGTTTCGGGGCAGGAGGTGGCCACGGCCCTGGGGGCTGCCCGGTCGACCGCCTACCGGTACGTGCAGAGCCTGGTGCAGAGCGGGTTCCTGGAAGAGGACCCGGGCGGGGGTTTCCGGCTGGGGCTGCGCGTCCTGGAACTGGCGCGTCTCGCCCGGCGGGGGTATGGCCTGTCGGAGATCGCGCTGCCCGTCATGCGGCACCTGTGTGCCCAGGTGGGGGAGACGGTACTGCTGACGCGGCGTGCGGGTGGCACCGCCGTGTGCGTGGAACGGTGCGAGGCGGAGCATCCGGTGCGGATCTCCTATGAGCGCGGCGCCGTCCTTCCGGCGAACGCCGGCGCCTCCGCGTTGGCGCTGCTCGCGTGGCTGCCCGAGCAGGAGTGCCGCGGGCTGCTCGAAGGCCAGCGGTTGCAGAGGTTCACCGCCCGAACGATGACGGACGTCGATGTGCTGATCGAGCGCCTCGCGGAGGTTCGCGCCGATGGCTACGTCGTCAGTCGGGGTGAACTCGACGCGGACATTCTCGGTATCGCCGCGCCCGTAAGGGGGGCCGACGGCACGGTGGTCGCCGCGCTGAGCATCGCGGCCCTTGAGCACAGGGTTCCGGACCGCCGACTCGGAGAGGTGATCGATGCCGTGCGCGGCGCGGCCGGCCTTGTCAGCGACCAGCTGGTGGTCACGGAGGACTGACCGGCGCGACGACCCGCGCGGGAAGGTGCCCTGTCCAGTGGAAACCATGTCCTGCGCGGTCTGGAGTCGCTGCCGGTCACGGTTGTCGCCGGCCGAGCGGTTGTCCCGCGGCCGGCGTGAGTGCCTGGGCGAGCTCCCACAGGTCGGGCAGCGCGGAAGCGATGCGCTGCGACGCCTCCGGTGGAAGCTGTCGCAGAGCCTCGGCGATCGCTGTGCCGAGGCTCGCGTCGACCTCCCCGGCCGCTGTGCGCATCTTGTCCGTCGGGTGGAGTTCGACGTAGCGCTTGTCGTGGCCGCTCGTGCGGCGTTCGAGATAACCGTCGCGGGCGAGCTGGGTGACCAGGGTGCTGACGTTGTTGGGCTGCATGCCCAGCACCGTGGCCACCTCTCGGACGCTGAGGCCCGGCTGGCTGTCCACCAGCCGCAGCACTTCGACCTGGGCGAGGGGGCGCCGGTGCTCGCCGCTCGGAGGTGACTGGCGCTGATGGAGGACCCGGTGCAGGGTCCAGATCACGCGCGCCAGTTGCACGGATGGCTCTTGGGGGGCGAGCTCGCTCATCCCCCAAGAATACATCTAGGGCTAGAGTCTTTTGGTGTGGGTGACCGTGTTCATCCGTGAACTCCTTCGACCGACCGCTAGCTGTCGTGCGAGCCGGTCATGAGGGCGGCCAGGTCGTCGGGCCGGATGAAGGAGGGCGGCGGAGGCGGCCCCCAGTTGAACAGTCCCTTGGCACCCTCGAAGACCTCCGGCTTCCACAGCTGGTCGTCGACGACGCAGTCCAGGTCGGAGTAGTACTCGGAGAAGTTTCCGGCCGGATCCTTCAGGTACCAAAAGAAGTTGGAGCCGGCGTGGTGGCGGCCGAGGCCCCACACGTGCCGCTCCGGGTGGTCCTCCAGCATGGCCATGGCGCCGCGCCCTATCTCGTCGACGTCGTCGACCTGCCAGGAGGTGTGGTGCAGGAATGCCACGGGCGCGGACAGGACGAGGACGTTGTGGTGGTCGGTGGAGCAGCGCAGAAAGGCACCGACATCGCCCATCAGGTCGGACACCTGGAAACCGAGGCCGTCGCGGAAGAACCCGGTGGTCGATTCGAAGTCGGTGGTGCCCAGGACGGCGTGGCCCAGCTTGCGGGGCCGTACGGGATCGACGCGCTGGGTTCCCGGAGCGCGTGTCCCGACGCGTTCCAGGCGGCCGGGGCCGTTGTAAGGGGTGGGCGGCGTCAGCGGCTGTGTGACGCGCGGCTCCACCCGCAGCACGGCACGGACGCCGGTGATCTTCTCGTACGCCGTGAGGGCGCCGCCCTTCATCTGGGCGGGTATCCCGAGCCGGTCCAGCCGCGCCCCCGCCGCCGCGAGGTCGTCGGGAGTGTCGACACCGACGGTGAGCTCGACGAGCCGGCGGGTGGGGGCGTGGACGACACGCAGTTGGCGGCCTCCGTCACGGGTGCGGAACCAGCCGTCCGCCTCGGGGGTCAGGCCGAAGTCGGTGTAGTAGGCGGCCGTCGCATCGGTGTCGGGGACACCCATGACGACGGAGGAAAGTCGGTGCAGTGCCATGCGGAACTCCTGGACGCGGATGAATACAGGGTGGGGTGTGTTGCTCAGTCGCGGAAGGTCTGGCGCAGTTCGCCGATCCCGCGTACACGGCTGACGAGTACGTCGCCGTGGGTGAGCCAGCGTTGGGGGGTGCGCCCCATCCCCACCCCCGCCGGGGTGCCGGTGAAGATGACGTCTCCGGGCAGCAGCGGCAGGACGGCCGACAGACGGGAGACGAGGGCGGGTACGGAGAAGATGAGGTCACGGGTGCGGCCCTTCTGGACCTCCTCGCCGTTGATCGAGCAGCCCAGTTCGAGGTCGTCGCTGTTGTCCAGGGCGTCCGGGGTGACCAGGTACGGTCCCATCGGGGTGAAACCGGGGTAGGACTTGCCGAGCCCGAACTGCGGGGCGGGGCCGGTCAGTTGGGTGATCCGCTCGGAGATGTCCTGGCCGACGGTGAGCCCGGCGACGTACAGCCATGCGTCTTCCGCGTCAACCTGGTCGGCACGTTCGCCGATGACGGCGACGAGTTCGACCTCCCAGTCGGTGTGCCCGCCCTTCGGCAGCCGCACCTCGGTCACCGGGCCGGTGATGCTGGAGACGTACTTGGTGAAGACCGGTGGCAGGGTGTCCGGCGCCTCGAAGCCGGACTCGTCGGCGTGCGCGCGGTAATTGAGCCCAATGGCCAGTAGCTGACGCGGGGCGGGCGCGGGCGAGCCGAGGTCCGCGGCGGCGAAGGGCCGCCCCGCGGGCAGGTCGGCCGTCCCCGCCCACTCACGGAAGGCGTTCCAGCGCTCGTAGACGCCCTGGGGATCGGGGCCGAAGCGGCCGCCGCTGGCCTGTTCGACGTCGACGGCGGTGTCGTCGTCCGTGACGAGGACGAGACGGCCGGAAAGGTTGGCGATGCGCACGTGCTGCTCCTTGGGGAGGGCGGGAGTGAGAAGACCGGGTCAGACGAGAGGGGTGATCTTCTCCTCGACGCCGAGCAGGGCCTTGCCGTACACCTCCATCGCTACGGTCGGCGCGGCGACCGCGTGCCGGCCGGCGGTGTTGGCGTCCCGCCAGATCCGCTGAAGTGGGTTGACCTCGGCGAAGGAGGCGGCGCCGTGCACGCTGACAAGCGTGTTGATGGCTTCGAGCACGTTCTGGATGACCCAGCCGGTGTCGGCGCGCACCCGGGCGCGTTCGGTGAAGCTGAGGTAGGTGCCGTCCTGCGCGGCCTGGTCGATCTGCGCCGCGGCGCGCTGTGCGTGGAGGATGGCGGTGTCGATGCGCAGGGCCGCCTCGGCGATCTGCATCTGCACAGCGACGGACTCCGCCTGCGTCTCGTAGAAGGTGTACGAGATGGGCTTGCGGGCGGCCTTCTCCGTGACGTACTTCAACGCCGCACGGCCCAGTCCCAGTTGCGGGCCGGCCAGGACGAGGGCCAGGACGGGCACGAGCGCCGAGCGGGACAGGACCTCGTCCTTGTGCTCGGTCGGGTAGTCGCCCTCGGTGGCGGCGGGGATCGACATGACGCGGTGCTCGGGGACGAAGATGTCCTCGGCGACAAGGCAGTTGCTCGCGGTCCCCTTCATGCCGGCCACGAACCAGGTGTCCTCGAGGGAGAGGTCCTCACGGGGCGCCAGGAGCAACGCCTGGTCGACGATCTCTCCCTCCTCGTCGGTGAGGGGCACGCCGAGGGCTGCCCAGTCGGAGTGCGAGGAACCGGAGTTGTAGTACCAGCGGCCCGACACCCGCCAGCCGCCGTCCACCTTGACGGACGTGGAGGTGGGCGTGAGGACGCCGGTGACCCGTGCGTCCGGGTTGGCGCCGAAGACGTCGTCCTGGGCTTTGGAGGGGAAGAGGCTGGTGAGCCAGTTGCAGACGTTGACGAGGGTGACGACCCAGGAGGTCGACCCGTCGCCCTCGGCCAGCGCGGCCGAGACGTCGAGCATGGTACGCAGAGACGTCTGGTGACCGCCGTACCGCTTCGGGACCGAGAGCTTGAGCAGTCCGGCTTCAGCGAGGGCGTCGATCACCTCGTCCGGTACCCGGCGGTCGGTCTCAGTGGCCATCGCGTGTTCACGCAGCAGCGGCTGGAGGGCCACGGCACGTGCGACCAGGGCGTCATGGGTTGTCATGGTGGGGCTCTCTTTCTGTCGGTCTGCCTGCGGTCGGAGAGCTGGAGGTCTGGGTGCGTGGGGAGCGGGCAGGAGTCAGCGCGCACAGGCGGCGACTTGCTCCCGGACGGTGTGCTGAGGGCGGCTCGCGTAGGCGGAATGCGTTCCGAAGGTGCGGTAGCCGTAGACCAGGGGAGGGGCCGGTGTCGTACGTGCGTGGGTGACGGTGCCGAGCAGCAACAGATGGTCACCGCCGTCCACTGTGCGCGTCAGCTCGCACACCAGCCATCCCGGGGCGGTCTCCAGGCACGGCAGACCGTGGTCGAAATGCCAGTCCACTTCCGCGAACCGGTCGGCGCCACGGCGTGCGAAGCGCAGGGCGAGGTCGTCCTGGGCCTGGCTGAGGACGTTGACGCCGAAGCGTCCAGTCGCGGTGATGCGAGACAGGACTCCGGACCTGCGGTCGAGTGACACGGTGACCATGGGAGGACGCAGTGACAGCGACGCGAACGAGCTGACCGTCGTGCCGTGCGGAAGTCCCTCCGCCGTGGCGGTGACGATCGTGACCGGGGCGCAGACGCCGGCCATGAGCTCTCGGAATACCTGCTCACCACAGACGGGGACCATGGGGATCTCCATTCGTTATGATGATTATGGTGATATTGCGCCTGCGTTTCGATCGGCGTCAAGAGATGCGAAAATATTCATCATGATGATTTGGCGAGTCGGGTCGTGGAGGAGCTGTGGCGGTGCGGCGTGAGGACGGATGGCATGGCGGATTCGCCGAGCGAGGCGCGGACCCTCCGGCGCTGCGCCGCTCCGACTGGGGCCAGGTCGGTGGCAGGTCGCGAGCGGAGGAGGCGGTCGACGTCGTTGCGGCACTCGCCGCCCGCGTGGCGCCGGGCACGCGGCTGGGGACCAAGGACGAGTTGCGGGCCCGGTGCGGGGTGTCGGTGGGCACCTTCAACGAGACGCTCCGGCTGCTCCAGGCGAGGGGAGTGGTCACCGTGCAGCGAGGTCCAGGCGGCGGCCTGTTCGCGGCGGAGCAGACGCCGATGACGCGGCTCGCCCACTCGGTCCTGGCGCTCGACGCGGCCCAGGCGGACGTTGCCGAGGCACTGCGGATTCGGGACGCCCTGGAGCCCCTGCTGTGGCAGGACGCGCTGTGGCATGCGTCGCCGGCCGACGTCAAGGACTTGCGCGACCTCCTCACGGCCATGGAGAGCGCCGCGGAGTCGGCCGATGCCGACGCGTTCGTGCGGGCCAACTGGCGCTTGCACGCCAGAGTCGCGGACATCACCCCGAGCATGCTTCTGCGGTCGCTGTACGTGAGTCTGCTCGACCTGGTCGAGCGGCACGCCCTCGGGGTCGGCTCCGAGGGCGCCGTCCCCCTCGCCGAGCACATCCGAGACCGGTGCGAGCTGCATGCCGCGCTCATCGATGCCCTCGACAGGCGTGATCAGGAGGCCGTCGCGCGACTCGTGGCGGAGCACGGCACGGCAGGCACATGAACGTGGAGTGGGCTGAGGAGCATCGCTTTTGGTCAAGAGAACTCCTTAAGGTGTCTTGCATGCGAGGACTATGGTCCTGTTATATCGGTCAGGTGGCCAGAGGGAGTGGCCGTTCCCGTCGTTTGGAGGCGTTGTGGCCCGCAAGGAACCGAGGCTTGAGCAGGTCGAGGACTCTCTCGTGGACCTGCTGCGTACCGAGGAGATCGCGACCCTGGCCGTGCTCGATGAGCACGGGTGGCCGTCCGCATCGACGATGCACATCGCTGCGGACGGGCTGCGGGTCTACATGCACACGTTCGCGCGCACCCGTAAGCGTTTGGAGATGGTGAAGGACGAGCGGGTGAGCTACGCCGTCAGCTACCTGCCGCCGGGCGGGTACGACGAGCGCTTCGAGACTCGTTCGCTGCAGGTCAAGGGCCGCGCCGCGCTCGTCGTAGAGCCGGACGAGATCGCTCTGGCCGCCAGGCTCAGCCGGGATCAGTTCCCCTGGGCGGCGTCCTCAGGGATGTTCGAGCACGTCAAGGGCCCCGACGAGGGTCAGCAGGCCTTCTTCCGCATCGATCCCACGGAGGCGCTGTGGGCGGATCACCGAGTGGGACTGATGTGGCGCACGGTGCTCGATTTCACCCCCGATGGGACGCACGTGGCCCGTATGAGGGCGTACCGAGATCTCTTCACTCGCGATTGAGACGGTCTCGCGCCACTTACTGGCTCCAAGACGAAGAAGACAAGGAGACGCGCGCGGCCCCATCCCCTGCGGCTCATCCACGCCGACGCCGATACCAGCAAGCAGCACGACGCCTCTATACGGGCGGAAAGTGTGACGCCGGCCGCCGGGGGCTTCGCCTTCAGGAGGGCCGGTCCACCTCGGGCGGAACCGGTGAAGGAAAGCTTGCGGACCTGCCGGTCGCGGAGCATCGTCGAATCGCTGCTTGATCACAGTCTGCAGGTCGAACGTCGCGCAGGCGTCGTGTCGCACGCTCCATGTGCGCACGCATCGCCTCCTGGGCTGCCTCCGCGTCCCGGTTCTCCACCGCCTTGAGGATCGGCTCGTGCATCGCCAGCGACGTGTGTGTCTCGCCGACGTGTATGTCTCGCCTGCGGTACGGATCACCCTGGTCGCCCACGCCTGGAGCAAGGACTGGATATTGGTCAGCACACTGGTCAGGACGGTGTTCCCGCTCGCCTCCGCGAGTTGGTGGTGGAACGCGATGTCGGCGGCCACGTAAGCGTCGAAATCATCGCCGGCATCCCGCATCCGTCCCGCCAGCTCCCGCAGCCGCTCCAACTGCTCGTTGCTGCGGCGCTCCGCGGCCCATCCGGCCAACTGCACTTCAAGGTGATGGCGCTGCCCTTGCCGAGAATTCGCCACCCATGAAGAGGTTGGGTGCGCGGTGGCGCCCAGGACCCGGATCCGTCGGCCGGCGTGCTCGATGACGGCAAGCACGTACATCCGAGCCCCTGACAGGGTGACCGTTTCGTAGAAGTCACAGGCCGGCATGGCGTCGGCCTGGGAGCGCAGGAAGTTCGCCCAGGTGCTGGCGGACCGCTCGGGTGCTGGATCGATGCCAGCCTCTTGCAGGATCTCCCAGACGGTTGAAGCGGCCACTTTGATCGATGAGCTGGTGGGCCGGGCCCAGGCCGAGGGTCTGCAACTGACCGGCGAGGGCGAGCTGCTGCAGCAGCTGACCAAGCCGCTGCTTGAGTCCGCGCTGGAGGGCGAGATCACCGACCACCTCGGCTATGACAAGCACGATCCGGCCGGCAAGAACGGTGGCAACTCCCGCAACGGCAAACGCTCCAAGACCGTCCGCCACGACCGCCTTGGCGGCATCCTCCACGAATACAGACATGCCGCGTGACCCGCACGGATGAGGTATTCGGCAAGCGCAGGGCCGCCGACGAGCCGCGGGTTGTGCTGGCGTTGCAGCGTCTCGGGCCCACCGAGTTTTGGCTTCGCAACGTCGGAGACCTCCGGCAGTGGCCGTGGACGTCCTGGACCAGCGGCTCGGTCGCGCGGCCGCGGCACGTTAGCCACACGGCAGCGAACGTTAGGTGCCGGTTAGTCAGTCATTACTGCCATCAGTCAAGGTGGGAATTGAGTTCACCAGGTCAGCAGCCGTTCTGGCCAGTGCCGCGGCGGCTACCGCCATCGGCATGGGTCGGCGCAGGCGGGTGCGGCTTCGGTGGCTGCCCACAACGGATACATCCGCTTTCCGACATGATGGAGATGCTGTGAGTAACCACTTCGCTCGGCGTATCGCTTTCGGTGCGATGAGTCTGGCCGGTATTGCCAGCGCGGTCGCCCTGACCGCTCCAGCCGCCTCGGCCGCGCCGGCGGCCGACGGTAAGGTGCGTGTCTGCAACCACGCGAGTGGCTACCGTTCGTTCGTCGCCTTCACCACAAGGAAGCACACGACCGCAGTCGCTCCTGGCCACTGCTCTGCTTGGCGGCCTTCGATCAAGGTCGGCGAATTGGCGTATGTCCAGGGCCTGAAGAAGGGCGACGTTTTCCAGATGGGATCGTACAAGGTGCCCACGGGTAGCTATCAGGTGGACACCCGCGGAACCCGCGGAACCGCGACGTTCCGCATCGTCCACAAGTAATCCACTGCTCGACAGTCGGAACACCGTCCTGCCGGGTACGTACCCGGCAGGACGTGGTGCTGCGTCTGGCGAAGGAGAATCCCGGTTGGGCTACCGGAGGGTGCACGGGGAACTTCTCGTCCTGGGCGTGAAGGTCGCTGCGTCCACCGTCTGGCAGATACGACGGCCGGGAGCGCCGGTGTCCGTGCGCATCCCCTCCGTCGGCACCCGGGACAGCAGCGGCCGGAACCACAGGCCTGGCCGGGCGCCACGGTCGGCGATGCCCGCGGCCAGGCCCGCCATGTCGTCGAACAGCCCGGGCAGGCCGGTGTCCCACGGCCCTCCCGGGGCGCTTCCCCCGCCCTCCGTCCAGCCGTCGTCGACGACACAGAACGGCCGCACTGGATGGTCCCCGGCGAACTCGGCGATGGTGGCCGCGTCGCGCAGTACGGCGTCCGGGCCGAAGTCCTGGCCGTAGGCGTAGTACCAGTTGTTGCAGCCGACCACCGGCTGCGCGGGCACCAGCGGATCGGGGGACATGGCGGCGCACAGCTCCTGGAGCGCCGCGTACGGGGTGGTGTCCGCACCCGTCGCCACCCCGACCACCGTGGCGGCGGCGATCTCCCGGTCGCCCGGCAGCACAGGCAGGCCGCCGGAGCGTACGTCCAGCCACAGCGTGGTGCCGTCCTCGTCCACCGTCCAGCAGCACAGCGCCCCGGCGCGGGTCCGTACGCCTAGCCCGGCGCAGCCACCGGTCGCCGGGTCGGTGCTCAGCCAGTACCAGGGCAGGGGGCGTTCCGGCTGGACGCTGCGCCACTGCAACTCACCGTACGAGCGCTCCCACGCATCGCCGAGTACCAGGACGGGGCGGTGACCGCCGGGGTGGTGGCGCCAGCGCAGCGCCACCGTCGACAGGCCCTCCGGACCCGGCGCGGCGAGCACCAGCCGCAGGGCGCCGTATGGATCGTGTCGCGCCGTCACCTCGGCGCCGGGCACGGTCCAGCGGCCCGCCCCCGCCGGTGCGGCGGTGCGCGGGTCCCCGGACGGACCGGTGATCACATGGACGGAGTCGGGCAGCGGAACGTCGATCGCGGCCATCGGCCTCACCCCTTCACGGCGCCGGAGGTGAGCCCCTGCACGATGTGGCGGCTCGCGAAGGCGAAGAGCACCATGGTTGGCAGGATCGTGAACACGGCCGCTGCGGACATCGAGCCCCAGTCGATGTTGAAGCTGGAGATGAATCCGTTGAGGGCCGTGGGGGTCGTCTTGTTGGCGTCGCTGTTCATCAGGGTCACCGACAGGAACAGCTCGTTCCAGCAGTTGACGAAGTTGAAGATGAACGCCGCCACGATCCCCGGACGCATCACCGGGAGCAGCACCCGGAACAGCGCCGCGAACCGGGAGAGGCCGTCGATCATCGCGGCCTCCTCCAGTGCGTCGGGGATGTTCTCGAAGAAGCCGCGGAGCATCACCGTGCAGAAGGGGATACACACGGCGATGTAGACGAGGATGAGCCCGAGCCGGTTGTCGACCAGTTTCAGGTCGGTCATCAGCAGATACAGCGGGCCCAGCGCGATGAAGGCCGGGATCATCTGGGTGACCAGGGCGGCCGTCAGCAACGCGGACTTGGTGCGGAACTCGAAGCGCGCCAGCACATACGCCGACAGCATCGAGATGGCGGTGGCGACCGCGCCCGCGACGGTCGCGACGATGAGGCTGTTGGTGAGATAGGTCCCGAAGTCGGCCTTGTTGAACAGCTCACTGTAGTTCTCCAGCGAGAAGTGCTCGGGCCAGTAGGCGAGGGGGAAGGAGAAGATGTCGCCCGGCGCCTTTAGCGAGGTGATGGCGATCCAGTACAGCGGGAACACGGTGAAGGCCAGCCACAGCACCAGGAAGACGATTCGGACGGCCCGGCCGACCGCGGTCTCTTTGCCGATCACGACCTCACCTCTCGCTTCTCACGCGTGGCCAGCAGGAAGAACACCGTGAAAAGCAGCAGCCCCGCGACCACGAGGAGACCGAGCGCCGAGGCCTTGCCGTAGTCGCCCTGCTGAGTGATCTTGATCATCCAGGTGGTCACGATGTGTGTCTGGTTGTTCGGCCCGCCACCGGTCATCCCGAAGATCAGATCGGGGAAGTTGAAGATCCAGATGACCCGCAGCAGCACCGTGAGCACCAGCGTGACCCGGATATAGGGGATGGTGATCTGGAAGAGCGTGCGTGCCTTCCCGGCCCCGTCCAGCGCCGCGGCCTCGTACAGCTCGTCGGGGACCGACTGGAGCGCGGCCAGGATCATGATGGCGAAGAAGGTGACGCCGTACCAGATGTTGGCGATCAGTACGGCGATCATCGCCTTGTGCGGATCGGCCAGCCACGCCACGGGCTCGTCGATCAGCCCCGCCTTCTGGAGCAGATCGTTCACGACGCCGAACTCGCTGTTGAACATCCAGCGGAACAGGATGCCGATGAGGAACCCGGAGATCGCCCAGGGGAAGAAGATCAGCGCCTGGTAGACGCCGCGGAAGCGGAACCGGCGGCGCAGCCACAGGGCGAGCGCGAAACCGATCACGAGCTGGGGCACGATCGATCCGATGACCCAGACACCCGTATTGCCCAGCACGGTGCCCCAGTTGGGGTCGGAGAAGACACGGTGGAAGTTGTCCAGGCCCACCCAGGAGGTGTCGGTGAGATCGTTCAGATCCCAGTGGCGGAAGGCCATCTGGCTGCCCGCGATCATGGGGTAGTACGTGAACACCGCCACGAAGATCGCGGCGGGCGCCATGAAGGCGGCGATGAGCAGGCCCCGGCGGGTCGTGAACTCCCGCTTCCGGCCGCCCCGCGGCCCGTTCCGGGCCCGCGGGGCGGCTTGCTTCCGGACGGGGCGCGACGTCTTCGGCCCGGTCGTCGTTGCGGACGTGGCGGGCATCCCTACTTCTCCTGCTCCCACTTCTTGGTCCAGTACGCGTCCCAGCCCGTCAGCAGCTCCTTGGGCGACATCTTGCCGGTCACCATCTTCTGCACGTCGGCGTCGGACTTCTGCTCCCACTCGCTCCACCAGGTCACGCCGCGCGGCTGGCTGACGTTGAGATAGGTGTCGGGGTGTTGGGTCATGGTGACGTAGGACGACCATGGGCCGGTCTTGTAGAACGGGTCCTCGGTCGCCGACTTGAGGATCGGCACCAGGCTGTTCTTCTTGGTGAAGTCCGTCGACGCCTTGCCCTGGGACAGGAACTTGATCAGCTTGACGGTCTCGGCCTTGTGTTTGCTGCCCTTCGCGATGCCCCACCCGGCGGTGGCCAGCGGCTGGACGGTCTTCCCGCTGGGTCCGGCCACCAGTGGAGCGGTGTCCCACTGCTCCTTCGAGATCGACTTGGACTCGGAGACCGTGGCGATGACTTCCGGATCCTGGAGCAGGAAGGCCGTGGAGCCGTTGGAGAACGCCTCGACCATCTCCGGATAGCCCCAGGACACGGATGACTTGGGCGACGCCTTCTTGAAGAGTGTGAGGTAGGTCTTGAGGGCGTCCAGGGCCTCGGGCGCGGAGAAGATCGTGCGCCCGTTCTTCAGCTTGTAGCCGTTGGCGAGGTCGACCTTGTCGGCCACGTACGCCTCGATGATGGCGGTGGCGTTGCTGTTGGCGTTGGCCCCGCCGCGGAACGCGTAGCCGTAACGGCGCTTCGCCGGGTCGTTGATGGCGGATGCCTGCTTCAGCAGCTGGTCCCAGGAGGCCGGGGGCTTGCTGAACCCGGCGTCCTTGATCAGGTCCTTGCGGTAGAAGAGGCTCAGCCCGTAGAAGCCGTAGGGGACGAAGAAGGTACGGCCCTTGGCGTCCTCGGACGCCTTGACGGCGTTCTCCGTCATGGCATTCCAGCCCTGCCAGCCCTTGAGGTGCTTCGCCATGTCGTACAGCCAGCCGTTGTTCGACCACGGGCCGACCGTGATGTCCCGTACCTCGAGCGCGTCCACGCCGCTGCCGGACTGGAGCATCTGCTGGATCTTCTGATCGGCCTGTTCGGTGGGCGGCGAGATCAGGTTGACCTTGATCTTGGGGTTCTGCTTCTCGAAGTCGGCTATGAGCCCCTTGAGCAGATCGGTGCGGGAGGGGTTGGTCAGGCTCTCGACCATGTTGAGCGTGACCGTGCCGTTCGCGTTCGGACTCATGGCGGAACAGCCGGTCAGGACCATCGCTGCGGCGGTACCGAGGGCGAGGGCTGCCGTCCTTCTCCTCATCGTGCTGACCTCTTTCTTGGGTGCGGGCCGCGCTCGGAGCGGCTTGGGGAGTCGGGGGTGGGGAGGGGAGTACGGTGTCGCGCCGCTATGGCGCGCCGTGCCGCCCGCGAGCCGCGCGGGCCCACTCGGCGAGGACGGGGACGCAGGTCTCGGCGAAGTACTCGTAGTCGGCGGCGGTGTTGTAGACGTGGGCGGACACCCGCAAATAGCCGATGCCGCCGAAGCTGGTGAAGGCCGCCTCGACACCCAGCTCCCCGGCGACCCGGTCGCGCAGCGCGTCGGCCTCGACGCGGGTGGTGCCGAGCCCCTCGGGCAGCCGCACCAGACGCATCCCGGGGACCGGCATGCCGACGTCGACGCTGCTGTCGGCGCCGGTCAGCTCGGTGAACGCGGCACCGATGACCTGCGCGGCGTAACCGGCCAGGTGGTCCATATAGCGGCGGGCGTGCCTCCAGCCCCAGGTGTGCTCGATGAAGCCGAGCGCCGTCGGTGCCGCGAGATAGCAGGTGGCATCCACCGTGCCCTGCTGGTCGAAGCGGTCGGGGTACGGGTCCTCTGCACCCCATGAGTCGATCGGTGGGTAGAGCCGCTCACGCAGCGGACCACGGGCGACGAGCGCTGCGGTGCCCCGGGGCGCGCATCCCCACTTGTGCAGGTTTCCGACCCAGAAATCACAGGTCAGCCCCGAGAGCGGGGCGGGGAGCAGACCAGGTGCGTGCGCACCGTCCACGAGCAGCGGGATCCCGCGCCGCCGAGCCTCCGCGCCGATCCGCTCCACCGGCAGCCGGCGGGCGGTCGCCGAGGTGATCTGGTCCACCACGATGAGGTCCGTCGCCTCGGACAGTTCGGCGAACACGGCCTCGCACGCTTGCTCCTCATCTGCGTCGAGGGGTATCCGCGCGGTGCGGACCCCGCCATCCCAGCGGTCGCGCGCCAGCCGCTCGGCGCCCATGGTCACGGCGCCGTAACCGTGGTCGGTGACGACGATCTCCCCGCCGCGGCGGCGGTCGAGGGCGGCGTACACGGTGCTGATGCCCGCGCTCGCGTTCGGCACCAGGGCCAGGTCGTCGGCGGCCACCGTCAAGAAGTCGGCGATCTCGACCCTGGTGTCGGCGATCCGCTGAGGCAGCGCCGGGAACCACACCACCGGGGAGCACTCCATCTCCACCCGCAGCTGCTTCTGCCGCTCCTGTGCCACCAGGGGAACCGCGCCGAAGGAACCGTGGTTCAGGTGTCTCATGGCGGGGTCCAGCGTCCACGCCCGGTGGGCGGGACGGCCGTCGGCCAGCAACAGGGGGCGTGGCGCCGCGATGACATCGGTCTCGCTCACATGAGTCCCGATCTGCCGGGGTCCGGGTGTTCCGAGGGGCGCCAGAAACGAGAGAGATCTGATCGCAACCGGAACACGTATGATGACTCGGCATCCTGCATGACGGATTCCCTGCAATCAAGGGGGATGGCAGCGTGGATCATCAGATGACTTCCGATCGATACCTCTGAGATATCTGATGAATCGGTACAGTGCGACGAAGGGCGCGGGACCGCGCCCCGCCCGTTCGGGAGGAATCGGATGTCCGCAGTCGACAAGGCGTTCCACGGCCTACGCCACATGATCGCCACTGGGCGCCTCAGCGCCGGAGGGCGCATTCCGCCCGAGGGCGAGCTGTGCGAGGAACTCGGCGTGTCCCGGGGGTCGTTGCGCGAGGCCGTACGGATGCTCGCGGCCCTGGGGGTGGTCGAGCCGCGGCACGGCTCCGGTACTTATGTCTCCCAGCTCAGGCCGGAGGACATCATAGGTAGCCTGTCGCTCACCCTGGAACTGCTGCCGCTCTCCGGTCTGCTGGAGGTGTACGAGATCCGGCGTGTCCTGGAGTCCCACGTCGCGGCGCAGGCTGCGGCCCGCAGCACCCCGGAGACGGTGCGGGAACTCTTCGCGCTCATCGAGGCCATGGACGCCACCGACGACCCCACCGAGGCATCGGACCTCGACCACCGCTTCCATGCCGAGATCGCCACCGCGGCCGGAAACCCCGCCCTCGGCTCCCTGCTCTCGGTCTTCCGCGCCCGCTCCCGCAAGTACCAGATTTTCACCCTCCCCGAGGGCGAGCAGATGCGGCGCAAGAGCGACGAGGATCACCGCGTGCTGGCCACCGCGATCGCCGACCGCGATCCGCGCGCCGCCGCCGGAGCGGCCGAGGCCCATGTCGCCCAGACGGAGCGATGGCTGCGCGCCTTCATGCCGCCCATGGAGGAGGACTCCCCGGCCTGACGCGTTGCGTTGCGTTGTCTAGGAATCGATGCGGTCGGTGTCTGTTGTAGTGCTCCGCGTGCTCGCTGACGACAAGGCGCGGGTGGCGCCCTCCGGTGATCAGGACGCGGCCGGTTGCCTCGCGTCGGCATGACGCGATCCAGCGTTCCGCGATGGCGTTCATTCGGGGCACCTGGGGTGGTGTCGGAATGACGTGCACGCCGATCGCCTGGAAGACGGCGTCGAAGCTGTCGGTGAAGTAGGCGCCGCGGTCCCGGATGAGGAGGCTGATCGACTCTGCGCGGTCACCGAGGTCCATGAGGTAGTTCCGTGCTTGCTGGGTGATCCCGGGGCCGGTCGGGTGCCGGGTGATGCCGGCGATGTGCACGCGGCGGGTGCCGTGGTCGATGAAGAACAGCACGAACCAGCGCCGCAGGAAGACCGTGTCGATGTGGAAGAGGTCGGTGGCCACGATGGCGGAGGCCTGGGCTTTGAGGAAGGCGGGCCAGGACTGGTTGGTGCGCTGGAGTGCGGGGTCGATCCCGGCCTTCTGCAAGATCTCCCAGACGGTCGAGGCGCCGAGTTTGCGTCCCAGGCCGAGCAGTTCGCCGTGGATCCGTTGATATCCCCACCCCCGGGTTCTCCCGCGCGAGGCGCAGGACCAGCTGCCGCAGTGCTTCCGGCGTCGGTGGTCGGCCCGGACGGCGGTGTGCATAGGCCCACTTCCGGGCCACGAGGCGTGGGTGCCGGCGCGGGACAGACCGTGGAGTGACCAGCAACGCCAGCCGTGCACGCTGCTGCTTGTTCACCATCCGGAGCAGCGCTGCCATGACAGCCCGATCGATCCAGGAAAGTTGAGGTCGTGGCTGGGTGCGTTGGGCGACACCGAGCTGGTGCCGGAGCATCAAGATCTCGACGTCTTTGCCGCACTCGACCGGGCCGGCAGCGCAAGCCGTCGGAAGAGCTGACACGCGAGCTGACAGATCAGGCGTATCGCCACGACCTCGTTGACGACCGGGGCGCACATCTCGTCGTCGAGGGTGTCCTCAGCGTCGATGGGCGGCATGCCGGCCATCATGCCGACACCCTCACGCGGCCACGACCTGGATCGGGCGTCCTGACGTTGGCCGTTCGCCCCCCTATCAGGTCTTGCTCCGCGCCCGCCGGCGCCGGCCTGGCGGCTGTCCAGACCGGCGGACGGGGCGAGGTCACGCGGGGACGCCGAGCGGCGGGTGCTCGAGCACGCGGGGCTTGTACTCGACCAGCTGGATGCGGCCGTCGAAGGTGCGGTGCTCGATCATCTCGAGGGCAACGTCCGGATAGCCGTCGTAGATGCGTTCTTCGCCCGTGGCCCCGGTGATCACCGGGAACATCACGACCCGGAAGCGGTCGACGAGTCCGGCTCGTAGCAGGGACCGGCACAGACTGAGGCTGCCGATCGTGCTGAGGAGTCCCGAGCCACTCGACTTCATGGCGCGGACCGCCTCGACGGCGTCGTCGCGGACGAGCGTGGAGTTGGCCCACTTCAGTGGCTCCTCGAGTGAGGAGGAGAACACCACCTTGGACGCTTGCGTGAGCTCGTCGACGGACGCCTCTTCCTCGGGCCTGAACTCGTCTTGGCCATTGGGGACCTCGCCTGCGGCGAAGCCGGACATCAGGCGGTAGGTGTTCGCTCCCATCAGGTAGGTGGCCCCGGGCTGCTCGCCGAGCCATGCGAGGTACTCCGGGCCCTCGAGGCCCCAGAACCCGGGCCATCCCTCTCCCGATGCGTGGCCGTCGAGGGAGGTGATGAAGTCGACGAGAAGCTCCGACATGGCGGTGTCCTTCACGGCCACCGCTCGATGTCGATCGTCGGATCGCATGCGATCCAGCCCTGGCGCTGCCACCAGCCAATTGCCTTGCGCGCGATGGGCAGCTCCCGGTAGATGGTGTGGGCGTCCATCTCGTCCGCGCGGGCTGCCGCGAGTTCGGCCAGCGCCTCCGGCAGTGCCGGATCGTCGATGACCGTGATGGGGACGGGAGGCGACTTCGTGCTGCGGCGGTCCGGTCCGGTCGGTGCTCGCTCGCCGGCGAACATCCATCCCACGTCGTCAGCGAGATCCGGTGGATCCGGGCGGAGGACTTCGCGATGCCCGCGCCGGTCGGATACCGCTCGACCGCCGCAGTGTATGTGGGCCGGAGGGGCGGAGGGCCTGTGTGTGGTTCTGATCAGCGGGTTGATTGCCTAGATGATCGATGCCAAGGGGTGGTGGTCGTAGCGATTCCGGACCGGAGGGGTGGCGCGGCCCCATAGGCTGAGCCCCCGTCCGCACTGTCTGGGGGAGTAATGACCAGTAGGTTCACCGAGTTGGTTGTCGACTGCCACGATCCGGAGCGGCTCGCGGCCTTCTGGTGCGCGGTCCTGGGCTTCAAGGTGATCGACCGGAGCGAGGGCAAGGTCGAGATCGGTTCCTGGGAGCCGACCGTCGAGGAGGTCCGGGCCCGCCAGATGCCGCCTACCCTGCTCTTTACCCAGGTGCCCGAGGGCAAGACCGTGAAGAACCGGCTCCACCTGGACGTCAGCCCGATCGACGGCAGTACGGACGACGAGGTGGCCAGGCTGGTTGGCCTTGGCGCGGCCAAGGTGGACGTGGGCCAGGGCCCTGGCCGGAGCTGGGTGGTCATGGCCGATCCCGAGGGCAACGAGTTCGACGTCGTGCGCTCCCTGGCACCGTCCAATGAGATGATCACTTCCAAGGGTTAGTGGTCGGAGGCGGTCAGTGAGCGCAGGACGGGCTGTCCGTTCTGGTCCGTTGTGCCAGATGGCGGTGGTCAGGGTGAGGATGTGCTGCATGATGCGGTGGTGCTCGAAGTCGCGGCGGAAGTAGTTCTTGTCGCCGATCAAGGTCTGTCCGGGCCGGGTGACAAGGAGTTCCGGTTCGGCGTCGAGCAGGTCCAGCAGCGTCTCGCGCTCGTCGGTTTTCGCTCCGGTCAGGGCGAAGGCGACGGGCAGTCCCTGGAGGGTGCACACCAGGTGCAGGCGCAGGCCCCCAAAGAAGCGGCTGTGGCTGGCGCAGTAGCCGTACTGGGCCCATCCGGCCAGCTCGGAGCGTTTGACGGTCTCGCGGGAGCGGCCGCATTCCACGGGCGTGGAGTCCACGATCCATACGTCGTCGCTCCGCACGGTTGTGTCGGTGGCCGGCAGCCGGGTGATTCGGCGGAGTAGATCGGTGGCCTTGCGCAGGCGCTTGTTGTAGCCGGGCTGCTGGGGCAGGTACAGGAACAGATGCCGCAGGTGAGCGCGGGCGTGGCGGAGCCACTTGGCCTCGGAGGTGAACCCGAGCATGGCCTGCATCACCGCGAGGGTGACCAGCTCGGCGTCGGTGAGTTCGGGGGTGATCCCGACCGCCGGTCGCCATGGCGCGAGATGCGGCGATGCCTTCAGCAGGTCGTCGGTTTTCACGTACAGTGCGGTGGCGAGGGAGCCCAGGTCTGGCGTCACAACCGCACTTTGGGCTCGCTCACCTCATGCGCGCAGCCGATCCCTTGGAATCGATCATCTAGTTCTCCGGGATGACCGCCCTGATCTTGCGTTTCCGTTCGACACAAGCTGCGCGGGAGCTCCTGCGGAGGGGTGGGAACCGCGCCGGTCCGGTGAGTGATGACCCGTAGGGAAGCCCACGAAACGCCGCGATCCGGCCCTGGCGGAGGCCACGCACCAGACCGCAGCGGGTGGCCGTGAAAGGCGCGTGTCCGGCGCGCTCGGTCATGCCCGTGCTTCGAAGACAAGGTTGGCGCCGCGGGTGTCGTCCAAGCGCGGCCTCGGAGTGCTGCGGCGCAGCACGGCTACCTCATGGCGGAGCACGAGTTGCTCGACGTCCTTGGATGCGGAGGAACGGCCGAGTAGCACGAACCAGCTGAGTAGCCGAGTGGCGAGCAGGTAGAGCAGGCGCGAGAACACGGACTACGATCCTGCCCGATCAATGACGCTCCATCGATCTTTGCTGGTCAAGAGGCTTGGCCCTCATTATGGAACCCCACACGCCATTCCCGGCATCGAGCGCACGACGACGGCCCTGGCCATGCGCGAACTGGTGCCGCACCGCCTCACCCCGCTGCTCCTTCGCCGAGCCGAGCGCAGGTAGAGCCGCGTCGCCGCCGGGGATCGTCTACCTGGGCAGGTCATCACCGATCTGTTCGATCAGGTGCGCGAGGAAGGCCCGCACCGCCGCGGGCAGCGCGCGCCGCGCCATCGACTGGATCTGCATGCTCCGGCGGCTCAGCTCCGGATTGCGGATGGGAACGATCGCCAGATGGTCGGCGCCGAGCCGCCGCACCGTCAGCGGACCGACCAGGGTGACCCCACCGCGTAGCTGCGCGAAACTCTGCAGCGCACCGGAGTAGTTGCTGACGAGCGCGGGTTCGAAGTTCAGCCCTTCCAGCGCGACGCAGACGTCGAACAGCTGCCGGATCGTGGTCCCCTCGTCCATCAGCGCGAGCGGGTACTCCAGCAGGTCCGCGAGCTCGACGTGCTCCCGGTGCGCCAGCGGGTGATCGTCGGGCATCAGCGCGTAGATCGGCTGCTGCTGCGAATACTCGACCTTGATTCCCCCTTCCGGCCCGAGGCTATACGTGACAGCCAGGTCCGCCGTGCCGTCTATCACCTGTCGCGTGGCCGCCGCCGGACCCGTGACATTCATCCGGAACCGCACCCCCGGATACTCTTCCCGAAATGCGGTGATAGCCGCCGGCAGGAAATCGCGCGCGAAACCCTCGCAGCTCGCGAGTTTGACGGTACTGCGGTGCAGGGCTTCGATGCCGTGCACATCGGCGAGCACCTGATCGGCCTCGAGCGCACTGCGCCGGACGTAGGCGGCGAGAATCTCGCCCGCCTCCGACAGCACCATCCCCCGGGGCCGTCGCTCGAACAGCGGCGCCCCGACGTCCTGCTCCAGCTTCGCGATCTGCCGGCTGATCGCCGACGTGGCCACGTGCAGGCGCTCCGAGGCCTCGCTGATCGAACCGGTGCGCGCGACCTCGAGGAAGTAGCGCAGCGACGTGGGCAGGAGAGGCATTCTGAGAATGTACTGCAGCGCGGAGCGGGGCCGTCGAGGGCGGTGACGGGGATGCGACCGACCGTTGCCGTTGCCGCCAGGGCAATACACCTTTCGAAAACGTGCAATTGCTCCCTCTATCGCCGCCCTCTCGTCGCTCCGTAAACTCTGCGCACCGGCCGGATGCATTGTAAATTGCACGTTTCCGATGTTAAGGGTAATGATGACCCGTGCTGTCGTGATCGATCGTGCCACCGAATACTACGATTCCGGAGAATTCCTCGCCGACCTCGGCCGCCGGGTCGCGTTCGCGACCGAAAGCCGGGACCGGGCGCGGGCGCGGGACTTGCGTTCCTACCTCACCGACGAGCTGGCCCCGGCGCTCACCGGACGACTGGGCTGCGAGGCGCGCGTCGTCGACAACCCCGCCGGTGACCACCCGCTGCTCGTGGCGACCCGGCACGAGGACGATGCGCTGCCCACGGTGCTGGTCTACGGCCACGGCGACGTCGTGCCCGGCGAGCCGGAGCGGTGGCGGACCGGCCTCGATCCGTGGCAGGTCGTGGTCGAGGGCGACCGCTGGTACGGCCGCGGCACCGCCGACAACAAGGGCCAGCACACCATCAACTTCGCGGCACTCGAGCAGGTGCTCCGCGTGCGCGGCCGGCTCGGCTTCAACCTCAAGGTGCTGGTCGAGACCGGGGAGGAGTCCGGCTCGCCGGGCCTGCGCGCGGTCTGCGCCCAGTTGCGGGACGAGCTCGCCGCCGACGTGCTGATCGCGTCCGACGGGCCGCGCGTGGCCGCGGAGCGTCCGACGCTGTTCCTCGGTTCACGCGGCTCCACCCCGTTCACACTGCGGGTCGACCTGCGCGAGGCCTCGTACCACTCCGGCAACTGGGGCGGTCTGCTGCGCAATCCGGCGACCGTGCTGGCGGGCGCGCTCGCCACCCTCGTCGACGGGCGGGGCCGCATCCTCGTGCCCGGTCTGCGGCCGCGGGAGATCCCCGGGAACGTCCGGGAAGCCCTGCGCGACATCGCGGTCGGCAGCGGACCGGACGATCCGCCCGTCGACGAGGGCTGGGGCGAACCCGGTCTCACCCCGGCCGAGCGCCTCGTCGGCTGGAACAGCGTCGAGGTGCTGTCGCTCGCCGCCGGCAACCCGGACAACCCGGTCAATGCCATTCCCGGCAGCGCACACGCGCACTGCCAGCTCCGGTCCGTGGTCGGCACCGAAGTCGACAAGCTCGGCGTCATCCTCCGCAAGCACCTGGACGAGCAGGGATTTCCCATGGTCGACGTCGAGGTCGGCCCGACCATGCCGCCGACCCGGACGGATCCGGACGACCCCTGGGTGCGCTGGGCACTCGGCTCGATCAGCCGGACCACCGGCACGGAACCCGCGCTGCTGCCGAACCTCGGCGGCAGCCTTCCCAACGACGCGTTCGCCAACGAGCTCGGGTTGTGCACACTCTGGATCCCGCACTCCTACCCCGCCTGCGCCCAGCACGCCCCGGACGAGCACCTGTTGGCCCCCGTGGCGCGGGAGAGCCTGCGCATCATGGCCGGCGTGTTCTGGGACCTCGGCGAGGACTCTCCCGTGAGGAGTCACCCATGACCGCACCCACACAGACAGTCGCCCCCGAAGCACCGGTGAAGGTGCACCGCGTCATCATCGCCGCGTCCATCGGGAACGCGCTGGAATGGTTCGACATCCTCGTCTACGGCTTCTTCGCCGCGACGATCTCGAAACAGTTCTTCCCCACCGCCGACGAGACCGTGTCGCTGCTGCTGACGCTCGGCACGTTCGCGGTGGCCTATGTGGTCCGTCCGCTGGGGGCACTCGTGCTCGGCGGGTATGCCGACCGTGCCGGGCGCAAGCGTGCGCTCATGGTGTCGATCCGGCTCATGATGGTCGCGACGCTGCTCATCGCGATCATGCCGCCGTACGCGAAGATCGGGCTCGTCGCGCCGATCGCGATCCTGCTCGCCCGGCTAGTCCAGGGCTTCTCCGCGGGCGGGGAGTTCGGCAGCGCCACCGCGTTCCTCGTCGAGCACATGCCCGAGAAGCGCGGCTTCATGGCCAGCTGGCAGTTCGCGAGCCAGGGCTTCGCGACGCTGCTCGCGTCGGCGTTCGGCACGGTGCTCACGGCCACGCTGTCCGACGCGCAGCTGGAGTCGTGGGGGTGGCGCATCCCCTTCTTCTTCGGTCTGCTGATCGGCCCGGTCGGCTACTACATCCGGCGTTACGTCGGCGAGGCCGGTGAGTTCGTCGAGACCGCGGACCAGGAGCGCGCGCCGGTGAAGGAGACGTTCCGTACTCAGAAGGACCGCATGTTCGTGGCCATGGGCGCGCTCGCCGTGTCCACCGCGATCAGCTACTTCATCACCTACATGCCCACCTTCGCGGTGAAGGAGCTGGACCTGCCGGCGTCGACCGGATTCGCGTCCACCCTGGTCACCGGGATCGTGCTGACCGGCCTGACGCCCGTGGTGGGTCACCTGTCGGACCGGTTCGGCCGCACCCGTACCATGCTGATCTTCGCGACGCTGATCCTCGCGCTGGTGTACCCGAGCCTCGCGTTCCTGGTCGCCGCCCCGGGCTTCGGGGTGATACTCGGCGTGATGTTCCTGATCGGCGTGTTGAAGGCCGGTTACTTCGCGCCACTGCCCGCGATGATGGCGGAGCTGTTCCCGGTTACCAACCGGGCCACCGGCCTGGCGGTGAGCTACAACATCGCCGTGATGCTGTTCGGCGGCACGACGCCGCTGATCATCGTCTGGCTCGTCGACGTGACCGGCAGCAAGCTCGCGCCGACCTTCTACCTGATGTTCCTGGCCGTACTCAGCCTGTCCTGCGTGGCGTTCGCGCGGCGCAGGCTCGACATCCACTGATCGGAGAGATCCCTTGTCCCTCAACGACTTCGACCGCTACCCGCTGCTGTTCGGCCCGTCGCCGGTGCACCGCCTGGAGCGCCTGACCACGCACCTGGGCGGCGCGGAGATCTGGGCCAAGCGCGAGGACTGCAACTCCGGCATCGCCTACGGCGGCAACAAGACCCGCAAGCTGGAATACCTCGTGGCCGATGCCCTGGCGCAGGGCTGCGACACGCTCGTGTCGATCGGCGGCGTGCAGTCCAACCACACCCGCCAGGTCGCGGCGGTCGCGGCCCGGGCGGGGCTCAAGTGCGTGCTGATCCAGGAGAGCTGGGTCGACTGGCCGGACGCGGTGTACGACAAGGTCGGCAACATCCTGCTGTCCCGGCTCGCCGGAGCGGACGTGCGGCTGGTGAAGGCCGGGTTCGGCATCGGGTTCAAGGAGAGCTGGGAGCAGGCGATCGCGGAGATCGAGGCGGCGGGCGGCAAGCCGTACGCGATCCCCGCCGGCGCCTCGGACCACCGGCTCGGCGGGCTGGGCTTCGCGAACTGGGCGTTCGAGGTGGCGGAGCAGGAAAAGCAGCTCGGGGTCTTCTTCGACACCATCGTGGTGTGCGCGGTCACCGGCAGCACCCAGGCCGGCATGATCGCCGGATTCGCCGCGCTGGGCGGGCGGCCGCGGCGGATCCTCGGCATCGACGCCTCGGCCAAGCCGAAGGAGACCTGGGACCAGGTGGCGCGGATCGCGCGCGGGACCGCGTCGCTCATCGGCCTGGACCGGGAGCTCACGCACGACGAGATCCTGCTCGACGAGCGCTACCACGCGGGCACCTACGGCATCCCGGACGAGTCCACCATGGACGCGATGCGGCTGGCCGCGCGGACCGAGGGCATGGTCACCGACCCGGTGTACGAGGGCAAGTCCATGGCGGCCCTCATCGACCTCGTCGCCCGGGGCGAGATCGCCAAGGACGCCAAGGTGCTCTACGCCCACCTCGGCGGGCAGCCGGCGCTGAACGGCTACAGCGCCCTGTTCGGGTAGAACCGGCGGCGCCGGGGCGGGCACCCCGCGCCCGGGCCGCCCGCCCTCGATCACGCGCTTCAGTCGGTGATATACCACTTGCCCTTGATGTACTGCTCGTACCGCCGGATCGCCCCCTCCTTCGGCCCGGGCGCGGTCTGGCCCACGTGTTCCTGCGAACCCCACCACCCGGCGTACCCCCACCAGGGCTCGCGGTCGGTGGGGCGGGCACGGTTCCACGTGTGCCACTAGACCGGCGCGTCGGAGCCTTCCCCCCTCCGCACCTCCTTCGGCGGGTCGAGGTAGAACCCGGCACCGACATCGGTCGTGGCGTGCTCCTGCCCTCCGTGTCCGGGGCAGGACACCGGCTTTGAGAGTGCGGGATGTGGCGTTCTACCGGTCTTGTCATCGCTCGATGGTGTGACGTTGGGGCATCGTCGCCGGTCAAGCGTTTCGGGGTTCGCTTGAGTTGTGGCATGAGCATGCATCAAGCCGTACCCGAGCGATCTCACCAACGAGCAGTGGGAGCTCCTCGACCCCGTGATCACGGCATGGAAGGCCCGGCATCCGTTCCATGACCTGCTGCGCTGGCAGCTGCGGGAGAAGCGGAAGCGATTAGCCGACCCGAGCCTGGTGGTCCTGGACACGCAGAGCATCCACGCCTCCGTCGGAGTCCCGGCCACGACGACGGGCCGGGACGCCGCGAAGAAGGTGCCGGGCAGGAAGAGATGCCTGGCCGTGGACGTGTTGGGCCTCGTCATCGACTGCGTCGTCCTGCCCGCCTCGGCGCACGAGAACACCTGAAGGGTGTCTTTATTGGCGTACGGTGGTTGACTTGGGGCTTTGCGATCGGCCAAGTATGGGCATGATCGGTGATCGTGGGCCTGCGACTGCTCTACTTGATCTTCTGCCGACTCTTGGGCTGCCTCCTCTTGCTGGGCCGTTCGACCGCCGCGAACAACGCCGAGATCCTCGCGCCTCGCCATGAGGTCGCCGTGCTTCGTCGGCAGATCGAGCGCCCGCGGCTGTCATGGGCTGATCGTGCCGTGCTCTCCGCTCTCGCCCGCCAGCTGCCACCCGTCTTACGCCGTCATCGGCTGGTCACCCCGGGGACGCTGCTGGCCTGGCACCGCCGTCTGGTGTGCTGGAAGTGGCGTCAGACAGCGGTCGGACCGGGTCGGCCACCGCTGGCAGAAGAGATTGCGGCGCTCATCCAGCGCCTGGCGCGAGAGAACCCGATCCGGTCGCGTTGCTGGTGGCGTCCCAGACCCCCTCGCCCTCGAGTTCCCGGCTGCTGGGAGTGAGGAAGCGGTCGTCGAGCACGGGCACATGAGTACCTGCCCCAGCAGCCGGGGCCGCCACGGTCGCGTGCCAGCAGGGCCACGCCGGCCGCGAGCCCGTTGCCGGCGCTCGCCCCGGCGACGACGATGCGCTCCGGCGACGACGATGCGCTCCGGGTCGCCGCCGATCTCGGCGGCATGCTCGTGAATCCACAGGAGCCCCGGGTAGCAGTCCCCGACCGGGCCTGGGTCGGGGTGTTCCGGTGCCAGGCGGTAGTTCACCGACACCACCACCGCCCCGGTGTCGACGGCCCAGTCCAGCACGCCCGCCACCCCGGTACGGTGATCACCGATGATCATGCCGCCACCGTGCATGTAAGAGAAGACGGGCGCGCCTGGCGCCTAGCCCACCGGCTTGAGGACGAGCAGCGAGATGTCGGGAGCACCCGGTGGGCCGGGTACGGACAGGTTCTGCAAGTGGACGGTTCCGTTGCGCGTGAGGGCCTCGTCCGGGACCGCGAACATGGGGTTGGCCCGCAGGTCCTCGATGTCCTCGGCGGTGATGGTCGGTGACAGGTGGTCGTGGACGACCGCCAGCACTGCGGCGAGCTCCGGGTCGAGCGGTGGGTGCGTCCTCGGCATCGGCGGTTCCTCGGTCTCAGGGGGAGCGATCTTGGCCATCGCGGCCGGACCGGGTCGGCGGGCCGGGGCGAGGTGACCGGTCACTTCGAGTCGATCTTCCCCAGCGGTTCGCCGGCCTCGGCCAGTGACCGTCGGGCGGTGGGCCAGGCGTCGTCGTCGAGGCCGAGCGCGGTGCGCAGGTACGCGAGGGTCGTCTGCTGGACGACCGCGACACGCTCGGGGCTTTCGTCGGTGGTCCGCGTGTCGTGGGATCCCTGGATGCCGCCGAGTCCGTGTTCCGCGCCGAACAGGGTCAGCAGATTGGTGACACCCGGGCCCAGACGGTAGCCGTCGGTGAACCAGTCCGGACCACGCACCGTCAGCGGGGACTGGTCCGCGTCGCCCGCGACCACGAGGCTCGGAGTCTTCAGCTCGGCGAAATCAGGGCTCATGAACGGGAAGTACTGGACGGCCAGCGGGCTCAGGTCGGCGCCGCCGGTACCGGGCAGGCACAGCAGCACCGCCGCCCTCACCCGCGAATCGGCCATGCTCTCACCGGGCGTGCCGTCAGCGTCGACCACCCGTGCGCCCGCAAGGGTGCTGGCGGTCTGTGCACCCCAGGAGTGTCCGGCGACCGCGATGCGGTCCGGGTCGATACGGCCGGCCAGTCCGGGTACGCCGGCTTCGACGGCGTCGAGCTGGTCCAGGATGCCGGTCAGATCGTCGGTGCGGATGCGCCAGATGAGCGGGGCGCGGGGGTCGTCGGGGGGCAGGCCCAGCGAGTCGAGGTGAGTGGGCTGGATGACGACGAACCCATGGGCGGCCCAGAAGTCGACCAGCGGTGCGTAGTCGTCCATGCCCAGGGTCATGCCGTGCGAGAAGATCACGACGGGCAGGTGGTGACCGGTTGTCGGCGCGGTGACCCGTACCCGCAGGTCCTCGCCACGGTCCGGGGCGGACAGCGTGATCGGCCGGACGGAGACGACCGGGACGGTGGAATCGCTGCCGCCGGCAGGTGTGGTGCTGGTCATGGGATGGCGCCTTTCAGGGGACATCGAGTGGCTCGAAGCGCGCGACATCTGCGAAGATGACAAATATGGAGCGCTGCTCCGATTCACAGTACGGAGCGTTGCTCCGTTTTACAAGCGGAGGCCCTCCCCGATGCCCACACCCCCGACCGACCCGTCCCCCGCCGGCCGCAAGCGAGCCGACGTCCGCCGCAACGAACAGGCCCTGCTGGACGCCGCGGCCGCCGTGTTCGTACGCGCCGGCGTCCACGCCCCCGTGCGGGAGATCGCCGCCGAGTCAGGACTCGGCATGGGCACCATCTACCGCCACTTCCCCACCCGGGCGGATCTGGTGGTCGCCGTCTTCAAACACCAGGTCGACGCCCTCGACACCACACCCACGGACCCCGCCACCGACTCGCCGTACCAGGCCCTGCGCACGTGGGTGCATCGATTCGCCGACTTCCTGGTCACCAAGCACGGCCTCGCCGAAGCCATGCGCTCCGACCAGGCCGGCTTCGAGACCCTGCACAACGAGTTCGTCGAACGCCTCCTGCCCGTCCTCGACCGGCTGCTGACGGCATCCGCCGCGGCGGGCTCGACACGCCCCGACGTCCGCGCGTACGACCTCATGCTCGCCATCGGCAACCTGTGCATCGGAGTCGAAGCGTTCCCCGACTACCACGCCCGCCAGATGATCGACCTACTGCTCGCCGGCCTCACCCGCACCGACCCGACCACGCAAGAACACGAAGAACACGAAGAACACGAAGAACGCTGAGCACACCCGCTCCGTTTTCACTCCCAGCACAAGCAGCTCGCCGTGCAGGCGTCGGTATCCCCAGCTGGGGTTCTCCTTTGCCAGGCGCAGTACCAGGGTGCGGATGGCGCGCACGGTGCGTGGCCGTCCCGGGCGTTCGGGTCGGCAGGAGGCGGCGTGGCGGCGCGCGATGAGGGTGCGGTGCCAACGCAGCACCGTGTCGTGGGCGGACGAGCAGCCGTAATCTTCAGGGTCAGCAACACCTACGAGTGGGGCACCCAGCGTCTGGCCACTGCCCGTGTGGACCGGCAGGACGTCGCGGGCGTCGCACGTACCGCTATGACGAGTCGGGCAACGTGCTGTCAGTGTCGGACTTCTCCCGCTCCGGCACGGACAACCAGTGCTTCACCTACGACTACCTGCGGCGCCTGACCGAGGCATGGACCCAGGACCAGAAAAGCTGCGCCACCACCCGCACGCTCGGCGGTGACACCCAGACCCTGTGCTGGGACGCCGAAGGTCGAGGAAGACGACGGCACCGTGTCCTTCACGATGGCCGACCACCACGGGACCGCCCAACTCGCCATCGATGCCACGACCCAGAAGCTCACACAGCGCCGCACTCTGCCCTTCGGCGGCGTGCGCGGCCAGCAGCCCACCACCTGGCCCGGCACCAAAGGCTTCGTAGGCGGCACCGACGACACCAAAACCACCGGCCTCACCCACCTCGGGGCCCGCGAATACGTGCGTTGGTTGGGCCGACGCGGCGCTGTACCGCCGGGATGCTGGTGAGGGTCCCGTCGATCTTCGCCTTCGTGATCGGGGTGGTCGGATGGTCGGCGAAGTACTGCTGGACTCCGTCGAACGAGGTGGTGCCGCCCAGGTCCGTGATCCGGCGCAGCACCGCGCGGGCCCCGGGTATCGGGGAGGCGATCACCCGGAAGAGCGCCTGCTCACTCCAGCCGTCCCCGATGTCATCGTCGCCCAGGTGTTGCGGGCCGGGAGTTCCCCTTCAGCAGTTCGGGATCCGCCGTCTAAGCTCTTCACGGCAGAGTCCCGCTCTCGACCCGAGGATCTTCTTGCCCACCCCTCACTCACCTCAGGACAATCCGTTCTCCGTGGCCCTGCGCCGGATCGCGGCGCGGGCCGCCGCTCCCGAGAGAGGACTGTCGGTCCGCCAGCTCGAGGCGGTCTCCGGACTCGGCCGGTCCACGATCAACGACTGGCTGACCGGGAGGAGCCTGCCGCGCAACTGGCACGACGGGGCGGCCCCGGTCGTCGAGGCCGTGATCCGCCTCGCCGAGCAGTACGGCAACGCGTTCGCCGACGCCGACGAGGTCCGCGCTCACTGCCGGGCGGCGTACGGCCGGGCGAAGGGCGAGGGACCCCCGGCACCTCGCACGCCCGGCGACGAACCCGCCGTACCACGCTCGGTGGTCGCACCCCCCGTCGGCCGCCTGCCCGTGGTCCATGGACGCGATGAACTTCTGGACGGGCTCGGCGAGCTCGCGTTCGCGGGGCCGGGCGAGGCGGTGGTGGTACTCGCCGGTATGGGAGGCGTCGGGAAGAGCACGGTCGCGCTGGAGCTGTCCCGCCGAGCCACCGAACACGGCCTCCGGGTGTGGTGGGTGGACGCCGCGACCCAGTCCGCCCTCCACAGCGGGATGATCTCGGTGGCCGCCGAACTCGGCGCGAGCGAACGGGAACAGCGCGGCGCCGCGGCTTCGGCGGCAGCCGCCCTGGAGCTCGTCTGGGGCCAGCTGCACGCCGCCACCAGGAAGTGGCTGCTCATCCTCGACAACGCGGACGATCCCGCGGTCCTGGCGCCGGCTGGCGACCTCACCGGCGGCACCGGCTGGGTGCGCCCGAGCGGCGCGGGCGTCACCGTGGTGACCAGCCGGATCATCGACTGGGCCAGGTGGGGGAACCACGCACACCTGCGGATACTCGACCCGCTTCCCGCCGCAGCCGGTGCCACGTTGCTGCTGGACCGCATGGGCCTACCGGGCGGCGGCGCCGAGCGGGCTCCGGCAGAGGACCTCTCCCGTGAGCTCGGCGGGCTTCCGCTCGCCCTGCACCTCGCCGGCAGCTACCTCGGCTCCGGCCTTGCGACGTTCGACCTTCCCGGCCTCGCGCGGCGCGTCTCCGCGGACGGCGGTCTCGACGTGCTCAGTCTCGGCGCCACACGCCACGGTGGGAGCGTACGGTCCGACATCACCCGGACCTGGGGCCTGTCTCTGCGTACGCTCGCGGACCAGGGCGTGCCGCAGGCCAGGGGAATCCTCGAGGTGCTGGCCCAATACGCCCCGAACAACCCCATCCGTACCGCCTGGCTGAACCCTCGGGTGCTGGCGGAGCACAAGCTGATCACGGGGCCCCCGGAGACCGCCCTGTTCGCAGGGCTCGACGGCCTCGCGGCGTTCGGCCTGATCATGATCGACGGCGCGGACGCCGGCGGCGACTCGGCCATCTTGCTGCACCCGCTCGTGGCGGAGGCGGCACGGGCCGACACGCAGGACAAACGGCGCGCCCAACGCGCGGCGGCGGCGCTCCTCGAGGCGGTGACCGCCGCGTACCCCGAGCGGGACTGGCACGCCTGGCCGACCTGGCTGGCGATCACCCCGCACCTTCGGCAACTGCTGCGTACCTCGTCGTACGCCATCACCGAGATCTGCGCCCTCGCGAACCGTATGGTCGACGAGCTCTCGGTCGCCAACACCGCGGACACGGCCGAGGACCTCATCGATGCCGTTCTCGCTCAGCGGTCGACGCTGGGCGAGGACCACCCGGAACTGCTGTCGGCCCGCGCGAACCGCGGGTATCTGCTGTGGCGCGGTGGCCGGGTGCGCGAGGCCGAGCGGCTGTTCGCCGAGCTCGCCGCCGCGCGGCGGCGCGTGCTGGGCCCCGAACACCCCGACACGCTGGTGGCCCTGAGCGATCAGGGTCTGATGGCGCTCGACTGCGGCCGTCCCGAGGAGTCGGCGCGGCTGCTCGGTGAGGTTCTCGCGGTGATGGAGCGGGTGCGTGAGCCCGAGCATCCGAGCACGCTGATCACCAAGCACAACCTGGCCAGTGCCCATCGGTGGTCGGGGTCGCTGGAGGAAGCCTGCCGGCTGGAGCGGGAGGTGCTGGAGACCCGCCGCCGTACGGACGGGCTCGAGCACATCGACACCCTTCAGTCCCAGCTCGCGCTCGGGCAGTTGCTCGCACTCGCGGGAGAGACGGACGAGGCCGAGACGCTCGCCACCGAGGCGCTGGCCGCCGTCGAACGGAACCTCGGTGAGGGCCACGCCGTACTGCTCAACAGCCGCGCCAAATGCGGGAGCATCCTGCTCCGCTGCGGCAGGACCGAACCGGCCTTGGACCACCTCGAAGCGGCCTTTGCCGGCCTCGTGAAGTCGCTGGGCCCCGAGCGTCCGCACACGCTGTTCGCGCGGCAATGGCTCGGCGCCGCGCTGGCGGCGGCGGGGCGGCCGGGCGAGGGCCGGCGTCACCTCGACGCCGCGCTCCTCGCCCGGGAGACCGTCCTCGGTCCCGATCATTTCCACACCCGGGAGATCCGCTCCCTCCTGAGCGGCCTTCCCGGGCCTGCCGGCTAGTAGGTGTTCCAGACCGCGATCGAGCTGACGCGATCGTTGAGGTCGCCGAGGTCGGACCGGTAGCCGTCGACCCGTGTCACCAGGCCGCCCCAGTTGGCGTGTTCGTGGAGGTTGGCCGTGTCGCAGGCCCCGTGCAGCCGGATCGACCGCGCGAAGTCGTTGTACGACCAGCCCAGCGTGGGGTACCGGTAGCCGGAGCCGTCGCAGTCACCCTCGTTGCCGTAGATGGTGTACGAGCTGCCACGGAAGTCGCTGTCGTCGTACAGGGTGAACAACGCTGCAGGGGCGAGCGCGGTGCCGGACCCCTTGACGTTGAGGGCCTCCGCGCTGCCGGCACACTGCTTCGAGACGACCTTCGACTCCGCCTGCCCCGGCTCGACCTTCTTGATGACGACGGCGCAGTGCTCCGGGCCGCTCACGGCACTGGCGGACGGTGCGGTGTACACGCCGCCGGCGATGAGCGCTCCCGCCAGCGCAGCGCCCCACATTGGCTTCTTCGACATGGTCGTTCTCCCTCGTTCATGGTCCGGCAGTTGCTGGATTGCAGGAGAGAATGCCGTCCACCGGCGTACCCGAGAAGGGCTTCCGGACGGCGCCGGACATAGCCGGACGGCCCTGCCCACGGGATACGGGATGAACCCCCGGACGCGCCACCGAGACCTGCGCCCCGCAGCCGGACCCGATCGATACTGAGAGCTGACGAGACGATCCCCAGGGCGACACGTGCCGCGCGACCTGGGCACTGGGTCTTGCCGTACGACGGCGTGACGGTCGGTGGCTCTGGTTCCGGTTGCGCCCGAGCTGCACGATCCAGTCCGCGGTGGGGTGTGCGGTGGCGCCGAGGATCCGGATGCGCCTGGTGGCATGCTCGGTGGTGCTCTGCCGTTCGGGTGCGGGTGGGATGCCGTGCTGGCGGAGGATTTCCCAGACGGTGGAGGCGGCGATCTTGATACCCAGGGCTGCGAGTTCGTCGTGGATCCGGCGATGGCCCCACGAGGCGTTCTCACTGGCCAGGCGCAGGACCAGGGCGCGGCACCCGCGGAGTTCGCCGTGGATGCGTCGGTAGCCCCAGCTGGAATTTTCTCGTGCCAGACGTAATACGAGGGCGCGGATGGATCGTACGGTGCGGGGTCTTCCCGGTCGTTTGGGGCGGGATGCCTTGGCGTGGCGGCGGCGCAGCAGGTCACGGTGCCAGCGCAGCACCGTGTCAGGTGTGACGAGCAGCACCGTGTCAGGTGTGACGAGCAGCACCGTGTCAGGTTTGACGATCAGTGGTAGTTGGCAAAGACGTACCCGGGGGAGGCGATGTAGGAAGGCGGCCAGCAGTGCACGGTCTGGCCAGGTCACCTTCGGTTTGTCGGTCTGTCGCTGCAGCATGGCGAGTTGGTGGCGTAGCGCCAGAATCCCGGCCTCTTTGTCGTGCCGCGTTGGCGCACGTGTCCCGGGCTGGGACGCGGTGGGTGAGGTGAGGGCCGAAGTGGGGGAGCGGGGGCCTTGAGTGAGCCGCGGTGCTGGTCGTAACTCCGCGCCCTTGACGGTCTGTCGGCGCAGAAGCACAGCCGGGATCGACAGGAGCTTCCGCGTACCCGACAAGTCAGTGGTCCGCTGTGCCCGCCTCCACGACCCACTTCATGGGCTGGCCTGTGATCGAGGCAATCATGTCGTAGTCCTGGTCGTAATGCAGCACCGTTGCCGCATGCCGTTCGGCCGCTGCGGCGATCAACAGGTCCGGCATGGACAGCGCGCGGTGGTTGCCCTTGGCGAGGGCCTGTCGCTGGACGTCTTTGGCACGGTCCCACACCTCGTCGGTCATCGGCAGGTAGTCGAAGCCGACCAGGAACCAATGCAGGCGCTTCGCGTCGTTCTCGTTGCGCGCGGAGTACATCACCTCCATCTCGACCGGTCCGCACACAGCCAGTACGCCACCCTCGTGGAGCGGGTCGAGGGCCTCCGCCACCTTTGGCTTACGCCATCGCTGGAGGGCGGAGTTGTCGATCAGGAAGCGCTCACTCACGCCACGTTCCTGCCGTCGGGCTCTGTCCGGCTGTCGTAGGTCAGGTCCAGGTCACCGGACTTGATCGCGTCGATGCCCTCCTGCCGCAGTCGACGCTTGACGGCCTCTTCCATGGCCATGCGCACGGCCTTGGCCTTCGTTTTCACGCCGTACAGGCGCATGGCCTGCTCTACCATCTCATCGTCGAGATCGATCATGGTGCGCGACATCAAGTTCCTCCTGCCGGGCGCAGTGACACCCGAAATGATAGCGGTATGAGGCGCTGAAGTGGTGTCGTTTTGACGTTGATGGCCGTGCGGGTATCGATGAGGGGGCTGGGGGGGGGGGGCTGTTTCGAGGCTGGTGATATCGAAGTGGGGTCGGTCGCAGTCTTGGGGGCCCGAGTTCCGCAGGCTCGGTGTTCGGGGCGAAGGGGGGCGGGCGATGGCGACGCCGAGCTGGTGAATGGTCGTGCCGTCGGCGTGGAGCGTTGCGTAGCAGGATTGGTGCGCTCGGGAGCCGGTTGCCGGTAGCGGCGTTCTCTTGCCCTGTACGGCGGTGTACGACCTCGAGTCGAGCGCTACGGTGCGGTACGGATCGTCGCGGAGAGTTGTCGCGCGGCTGGGGGTCAAGGGGTCGCAGGTTCACATCCTGTCGTCCCGACGGTGCGGAGGGTCTTCGCAGGTCAATACCTGTGAGGGTCCTCTTTTCGCGTTTCCGTTCCCCGCGTCGAGGTCGGGCACGCCGCTCACCGACACCTTGACTCGGAGGGTTTCTCTCCATGCCGCTTCTGGACCTGGACAAGATCACCGCAGGGCTCCCCAAAACCTGGGAGGGCTTCCTGCGCGACTGGGACCGCTCCCTGCGCGCGGCAACCACCCGGAGACCACCCGCAACTACCTCCTGTCCGCCGCCCAGCTCGCCCGCTACCTGAACCAGCACGCGACACCCGACCTCGAGGCGGAGGACGCCGCCACATCGACCTGGTCACCGACTCGGTGCACTACCACGGCAAGGGCGGCCGCGACCGCCGCGTGCGATTCGGACCGGAGACGGCGCGGGCGGTGAGCCGGTATCTGCGGGCTCGCACCAAGCGCAAGGGCGCAGAGCTGCCGGACCTGTGGCTGGCCGAGCGGGGCGGGAAGCGGCTGGCGCCGAACGCCATCAAGATCATGATCAAGCGGCGCGGCCTGTCCGCCGGGCTAACAGGTGTGCACGCGCACCGATGGCGGCACAACTTCGCCCACGAGTGGAAGCGGGCCGGCGGGGACTCCGGTGACCTGATGCTGCTGATGGGCTGGGTGTCGGAGGACATGCCCCGCCACTACGGCGCCAGCGCCGCCGCCGAGCGCGCCCAGGAGACCCACCAGCGGATGGGGATCGGCGAGAATGTCTGAACCCCCCACCCATACCAGCCCAGGACCTGATGGGACATCGGACAGCGCGACCACGGTGCCCAGCGGCCCATCTCCGCGGAAACACTCCGCAAACGACTGCACGTCGGCGCGGCACGGTCACGCATGCTGGTGACAATGATCCGCTCCGACACCTCCTCCCAGCGCACCGACGAGGTGCAGGGCACCGAGGAAGGACCTGGGCAGCGGGAAGCGTGAACGCCAGCTGGCGATGCCCTGTTCGGGCCGAGAACTGAGGGCGAGCCTCAGTTCTCGGCCTGCTTTGCTGACAAGTGGAGGAGGACGTCGTGGAAGACGGCTGTCTGAACCCTGGCGATCTCCTCGCCGAGCTGACCGGTAGCCAGCGTGACGCTGAACTCCCTCCTGATAGGGCGACTGCGCCCCTCGCCCGGGATCACAGAGGTGATGAAGGGCGCGCCGTCCCCAGCCCGGACGTGGTGATCACACCGCTTATGCGCTGTTCGCGAGGAAGGGTGGAATGGTCCTCCAGACGGTCGGCGAGGCGGGTGATCGTCTGCCAGGTGCGGGACACGGAATCCTAGGAAGTCCCATTGTCCCAGCTCAGAGGGCATCCACGCCTTCATGTCCAAGCCCTGGACCGGCTATTGCCCGCTGCATCGAGGCTTAGGTGCGGAGGGCCCGACGTAGGACGTCTTCCGTGTTCTCGACCGTTGCCAACAAGTCGGCGAGCAGCGGCGGCGGTGGGTGGGGAACGGCGCGCCCCAGTAGACGTTCAGCGCGGTGTCGAAGGGGCTTGGCGAGTTCGAGGTTGTCACTGTGGGTTGTGCTGTGAAGCAGTTGAGTGATGACGGCGAGTTCGGCATACCGGCCCTCAGGGGTGTTGAGCACATCCTCCAGCTCGCGGCGGACGCAGGCGGCGACGGATGGGGTGAGCAGGCTGTGGCTATGGAGCACTGCGGCGTCGTAGCCAGTCGGGGCGAGGCGCAGCATAGGAACAGTTCGGGTGTCTCACGGCCCGACCGCGAAGGCGTCATCGTCGCCCGTAGCCGAAGGTGGTCCGCCGCGGGGCGCTGTCCTGGAGCACTTCCAGCGCCAGGTCGTACACCGCGTCCTCCACACACTCGCCCGAGATGGGGCGGCCGTCGACGGCGGCTGGGCGGGGATCAATGGTTCTCCCCGGCCCGTGATGCGGCCGTCCAGCGGGCGGTGGCCGGATGCGACAGGCCCAAGGCGTCCAGGGCCCGGCCGACGGTCTGCGTGACCATCGCATCGAGCGAGTCCGGCCTGGCGTAGAACGCGGGCACCGGAGGCATGATCGTCGCCCCCGCCTCGGCCGCCTGCCCCATCAGGCGGATGTGCCCGAGGTGCAGGGGCGTCTCCCGCAGCATCAGCAGCAGCGGCCGCCGCTCCTTCAGCGTCACGTCGGCGGCGCGCACCAGCAGGTTGTCGTCGTAGCTGTGCGCGATGCCGGAGAGCGTCTTGACGCTACAGGGCGCGACGAGCATGCCGTCGGTTGGAAGGAGCCGCTGGAGATCGCCGCGCCCATGTCGTGCTCCGCGTACACCTGGTCGGCCAGTTCGCGGACCTCCCGAGCGCTCAGGTCCGTCTCCTGAGCCAGCGTCGCCCGCGCGGCCCGGGTGAGGACGAGATGGGTCTCGACCCCGAGCTGGGAGAGCAGTTCCAGGGACGGGGAAGAGGACGCGTCCATGACACCACCCCCAGCAGGCGGGGGTTGCGGCACGCGCGTCCGGCCGCGAGCGAGCGGGCCATCTTGCCGAAACCGTCTGGTTTGGCGATGTGGCCCGCCAGCCCCGGGAACTCGTGGTCGAGCGCCGTGATGAATCCGACTGACAGACCGCCGCCGCTGCAGTTCACTGCCATCGCGTCCGGTGCGCGGCCGCGGACCAGCCCGAACGCCACCCCCGCCGGAGTGGTGGAAAAGATACTGCCGGTGGCGGGCAGCCGGTCAGGCGCCGGTGCTGTGATCCGCTTCGTCCTCTCAGACCGGGATGATCATCAGGGCTGTCAGTGGATCGGTGACCCCTCGCTGAACGCGCTGCCAGACGCTCCTGGCTTGCTCAAGCCCGATGGTGCGCTCCACAGCGAGATGCTCAACGGCCCAGGCAGCGAGTGATTTGTGGGCGGCCCGCTCGCGTGTGAGCATCTCTTGCTCGCCGATGCGGCTGGCGACCTCGACCCGGCGAAGGCCGACGTTGAACCGCTCGACGGGCGGACCGGGCAGGGCGGCGGGCTCGGGATCCGGGCTCGGCGTGTGTGTGGCCCCGACCCGTAGGTTGCGAACGAGCGCGGAGCCGAGGACCTGGTGTACCTCGGCCGTGACTTCGGCACGGCCGGCTATGTCGACGTAGGCGGTGCCGGCGATGGCGGGGAGCCTCGCGATGTCGTCGTACGACAGGACATCATCGAATGCCCCGGCGCGGGCGGCGACATCGGTGCGGACTGCCGCGGTCAGCCCTATGACCCGCGTGCCCGCCTCCCGCAACACGATGGCGGTGGTCAGTGCGGTGCGGCTCGTGGCGCTGGAGAACACGACCTGCTCGGGACTGTGCTTTTGCAGCTCGTCGGTGAGGTGGGCTGCGGTAGGCGCCACTCCCGACATGACGGCGAGCGCGGCATCGTCAACGGTGTCGTCGATCCGGTCCAGGTCGCGGTAGAACGGGTACATGTCGGCCCGTTCCGGCGCGATGGCACGCAGGCCGGCCGGTCGTGGCTCTGCCTGGACGAGTACGTGGGTCGCCATCGGAAGGAAGCCGGCGAACAGCTCACCGGGTGCTGCCAGCGCCGGGTCTCCGTCGACGACGCGGGCAGCCCCCCACGCGGGCACTCGCCCCCAGCCCGGCTCTCGCGCTGGGAACGGCGCCCAGTATCCGAGCTGCTCGCCGATCCGGGCGTAAGTGACGTTGTTTGAGGTCAACACGAAGCGCTCGATGCGCAGCAGAACGCTTCCCGGTGCCGGATCGGGCAGCAAGTCCGGTGTGACTCGGGTGGTGTGCAGTGGGTCGTCGAGCAGGAACTCAAGAGCACTGAAGGTCGATCGCGGAGTCATTCCTCAATGATACTTGTTACCCGGCCAACAAGTATAGCTCTCATTGACGCGCTAATGCGCGTGCCATCGAGTTGGTGGGCGTGCCGGGTACGGTCGTGGGTCGTCACCTCGAGCGCCGAAGACCACCGGCTATGCGGCCACCGCTCTGCCCGCGCAGGTGGCGGCGCCCGCGTCGCTGACTGCCAGCAGCCTGGGCGCCGGCACCGACCGCGGAAGCAACGCAGGCGCCCCGGAGACGAGCGCGATCGCGAGCTTCCTGAACGCCTACCTGACCGGCAAGCGCGGGCTGGACTACTACACCTCGCCCGGCGTGACGCTGCGGCCGGTCACGCCGGCGCCCTACACCTCGGTGCGAATCACCGACATCGCCGACGACTCCGGAAACACCGGCAGCACCGCGGTCCCGGCCGACGGCACGGCGCGGCAGGCGCTGGTCCAGGTCACCGCCGCCGATTCCACAGGCACGACCTATCCGCTCACCTACGCGCGGGGCGGCCGCTGGGAGATCGCCGCCCTCGGCGAGGCCCCGGCGCTCCAGGCCGGCAGCACCCCCGCGGCGGTCGCGCCCCTCCCCGACTCCGACAGCACGGACAGCCTGGATGGCTCCTCCTCAGCTGCTCCGTCGCCGTCGGGCTCCTGACCCAGTCACGGAAAACAACTGCGCGCTATGCCGGTTCTGCTGTGCGCGCCGGTCCGGGACGGCCCGAGTGGGCGATGACGGACCGGGTCATGGCCCTCGCGCTGCCGAGGTAGGCGGCGGGGTCGCACAGCTGTCGTATCCGCTGTTCACCGAGGCTCGCGACGATGTCCCGGTTTTCCGACAGCGCATCGGCGAGGGGGGTCGAGTTCTCCGCGGCCCGGGCGCATACCGCGTAGACGAGGTGATGGGCGCGCTGCCGGCCGAGCCGAGGTGCGAGGGCCATCATGACGGCCTCGGCCAGGATGAGCCCTCCCGTCAGGTCGACGTTGGAGCGCATGCGCCCGGTGTCGACCCGCAGGCCGGTTACCGCGTGCACGGCCTGAGCGAGAGAAGAGGACAGGAGGAGGAACGCCTCGGGGACGACGGCCCATTCGATGTGCCAGGGCCCCGTGGCGCGCTCGAAGTCCTGTAGCGCCGCGTCCAGCATGGCCGAGGACTTGTCGCGCAGAAGCCTGGCAGCAGCGATCATCAACTCGCTGGAGATGGGGTTGCGTTTCTGAGGCATGGTGGAGCTCGCGCCCCGCCCGGGGGTGTAGGGCTCCGCCGCCTCCGCGAGCTCGGTCGAGCACATGAGGGCGATGTCTGTGCCGATCTTGCCGACGGACGCGCCGATGGCAGCCAGGAGTCCGACGATCGAGGTGAGGCCGTCGCGTGCGACATGCCAGGTGATCTCCGGGTTCCGCAGCCCCAGTTCCGCGGCGAGTTCGGCGCGTACGCGCAGAGCCTCGGGGCCGGGTCCGAGGGAGGCCAGGGTGCCGGCGGCGCCGCCGAACTGCACCATGAGGTCACGTCGGCACACCTCGGCAAGGCGTTCGGCGTGCCGGTCCAGCGCGGAGAGCCAGACCGCGGCACGGTAACCGAAGGTGATGGGCAGGGCGTGCTGGAGGTGGGTCCGTCCGGCGGCGACGGTGTCGATGTGTGTGGCGGCCAGCCGGCGCAGCCGTTCGCGGAGTTCGTCAAGTGCGGCGCCGATCAGCGACAGTCCGCGGGCGCACTGCACCATGGTCGCCGTGTCCATGATGTCCTGGGTGGTGGCGCCCCAGTGCAGGTACCCACCGTCGTCGCCGCACTGCTCGGAGAGCTGGGTGACGAGTGGAAGGATCGGGTACCCGACGTCGGCGGTCTCGCTACGCAGACGTTCACGGTCGAGCCGCTGTGGGTCGCAGGCCGTGGCGATGGCGTTCGCGGCGCTTCGGGGAATGACCCCGACGCGGGCCTGTGCCTGCGCCAGAGCCACCTCGACGCGGGTCACCGTCTCCAGGTACGTGTCATCGCTGAAGACGGTGCGCATCCGCGCTGTTCCGAACATGTCCCGGAACAGCGCGGAGTCGAAGACGGTGCTGCTCATCGGCTGTGCTCCGGCGGTCTCCGGTCCTCGATGACGCTGGTCGCCCGTGTGGTGGGCGTCATGTCGATGGCGAGGTATTTCTGCTCCAGGTACTCGTCGATGCCGGTGTTGCCGCCTTCCCGGCCGATGCCGGACTGCTTCATGCCGCCGAAGGGTGCGCTGGGATCGGAGACGTAGCCACGGTTGAGGCCGACCATGCCGGTCTCCAGCCGCTCGCTCATGCGCAGGGCCCGGTTCACGTCCTGGGTGTAGAGGTAGCCGACGAGGCCGAACTCGGTGTCGTTGGCCGCGCGGAGTGCCTCGTCGTCGGTGGTGAAGGTCTGAACCGCCGCGACGGGGCCGAAAATCTCCTCGCGGGTGATCCGCGCGCCGGCGGGGATGCCGGTGAGCACGGTGGGGGGATAGAAGTAACCGGGGCCGTCCGGCAGCACCGCTCCCGTCCGCACCCGGGCGCCGGCGGCGATCGTCTCGTCGACCAGGTCGGCGACACGGCGGCGCTGGCGTTCGTCGATCAATGGTCCGAGGTCGGTGGCCGGGTCGGTGCCCGGACCGAGGGTGAGCGCCTTCATACGTGCGGTCAGTCTCCGGGTGAACTCCTCGGCGACACCGGCGTGGACATGGAAGCGGTTGGCGGCGATGCACGCCTGTCCGATGTTGCGCAGCTTGGCGGTCATCGCGCCGTCGACCGCGGCATCGAGGTCGGCGTCCTCGCACACGAGGAACGGTGCGTTGCCGCCGAGCTCCATCGAGGTACGCAGCACGGTGCCGGCCGCCTGCGCGAGCAGGAGGCGCCCGACGGGGGTGGACCCGGTGAAGGACAGTTTGCGCAGTCTGCCGTCTCGGACAAGGAGTTCGGTGACCGCGGCGGCCTGAGTGGTGGGGACGACGTTGAGCACACCGTCGGGCAGGCCGGCCTCGGCGAGCACGCCGGCGAGCGCGGCCGTCGTGAGCGGTGTCTGCGGGGCGGGCTTGACGACCATGGTGCAGCCGGCTGCCACGGCCGGTCCGATCTTGCGGGCCGGCATCGCCAGCGGCGCGTTCCACGGCGTGATCAGCAGACAGGGGCCCACCGGCTGGCGGGTGACCAGGACGCGGGCGGTGCCGTCCTCGCTGACCTTCCAGGTGCCGTCGATCCGCACCGCTTCCTCACCGAACCAGCGCAGGTAGTCGGCGCCGTAGCGGACCTCCGCCCGGGACTCGGCCAGTGACTTGCCCATCTCCGCGGTGATCAGCAGCGCGAATTCCTCGATGCGCTCCAGCAGCAGGTCGTGGGCGCGGCGCAGGATCTCAGCCCGGCGGCGGGGAGGAACCGCTGCCCAGTCGGCCTGGGCCGCGTGTGCGGCGTCGAGGGCGGCTGCCCCGTCGGCGGGCGTGGCGTCGGCGACCTCGCACAGGGTCCGGCCCGTGGCCGGGTCGTACACCGCGTACGTGGCGCCCGCCGTCGCGGGCCGCCACCGGCCGGCGATGAGCAGCCCCTTCTCCACACGGCCGATGACGTCGTCCGGCGTGATTGTCTTCATGGAACTCTTCTTTCTGGGGTGTGCCGCATGGCTCGTTCACCGGTGGCGCACGAAGGGGGCCCCTCGTACGGAAGGAAGGGCCCGCCCTTCGTGCGCCGGGGGTGTGTCAGCGCAGCGCGGCGATCATGTCCTCGGCCAGCCTGGCGCTGGAGGCGGGGTTCTGGCCGGTGAAGAGGTTGCCGTCGATGATGTTGTGCTGCTGGTACGCCGCCCCTTCGACGAGGACACCACCCAGCTCCCGCAGACGGGAGGCCAGCAGCCACGGAGCGCCCTCGGCCGTGCCGAACATCTGCTCCTCCTCGTCGGTGAACGCCGTCATCCTGCGGCCGGAGAACAGCCAGTTGCCGCCCTCGTCCTTGGCGCTCAGCAGCGCGGCCGGACCGTGGCAGACCGCACCGATGGGCTTTCCGGCCTTGTCCGCCTTCACCAGCAGACGGCCCAGGTCGGCGTCCTGGAAGAGGTCGACGACCGGGCCGTGGCCACCTGGCAGCACCACCGCGACGTAGTCGTCGATGTCGATCTCGTCGAGCTTCAGCAGTGGGCCGAACTCCCGCAGCGCCTTCTGGGCGTGCGCCACGTAGTGACTGCATTCCTCCCCCGCAACCGCCGGGTCGGCGCTGTGCTCGTCCAGCGGCTGCAGCACTCCGCCCGGAGAAGCGAAGTCGACCGTGTAACCGGCCTTCACGAACTTCTCGTGTGGAGCGGCCAGTTCCTCCGCCCAGTAACCCGTCGGGTACTTCGATCCGTCGGTGCGCTCCCAGACGTCGGCAGCCGACATGACGATGAGAACCTTGCCTTTACTCATGAATGAGTTCCTTTTCCGTGTGGGGACGTTCGGAGCGAGCGACGGTTTGCTCCGGGCAAACCGTCGGCCAGGCATTACGCAATGGCGGCAGAGGACGAAGTGCGTTCTCTGTCACTCGCCCGGAGGACGTACATTCAGCATGGCCCGCCGCCGACCCTCGCAGACGCCCATAACAGGCCCTGCGCGACAGCGGACTCGGCAGACTAGGACTGAGAGGGCCACGCGGGAATCACCCGCGTCCGCGATACTGCTTTGCATGGGCAACAACAACCGCGAGCTGGGAAACTTCCTGCGGAAAGCACGCAGTCAAGTGGATCCCGAGCAGGCCGGTCTTCCGCCGGACAGCCGTACGCGGCGCGTTCCGGGCCTGCGCCGTGAAGAGGTCGCTCGTCTGGCCGGCATATCGACCGACTACTACGCCCGGCTCGAGCAAGGACGCCCGATCTCCCCTTCACCCGGTGTCGTGGACGCACTCTGCCGAGCCCTGGCCCTCGACGAGGCGGGGCGCACCTACCTGCACACCCTCGTCGGAGTGACGGCCGCGCCGTCACGGCGGCACAGCCGAAGCGTCCAAAGACTCCGCCCCGGTCTCCAGCAGTTCATCGACGCGCTCAACGGCGAACCGGTGCTGGTTCTCGGCCGCCGCAACGACGTCCTGGGGGCCAATCGGATGGCCAAGGCGCTGTTCACCGACTTCGACCAGTTGCCCCTCCGGCACCGCAACTACGCACGCTGGATGTTCCTCAGCGAGGAACCCCGGTCCTTGTTCGTCGACTGGGAGGACCAGGCACGGGCCGCGGTGGAAAGCCTGCGCCTGGAGGCGGGACGGGACCCGGACGATCAGGTCACGAACGATCTCGTCGCGGAACTGCGCGGAAAGAGCGCCGAATTCGATCACTGGTGGGAAAAGCATCGGGTCCACCAGCGCACCCACGGCTCCAAACGCCTCCACCACACCCTGGTCGGTGAGCTGACAGTGGAGTACGAGACGCTGATCCCGCCGGGAGACCCCGACACAACCGTCTACGTCTACACCGCGGAACCCGGCTCGTCGTCCAGACAGGCACTCGACCTCCTGGCCATGTGGACGCTCACCGGCACCGGAACACCCCACCCCGGCACAACCTAGTACTCCAGTTGTAGTTCGCTATTCTTGCTGGTCAGGGGTCTGTTTCTGAGTGTAGTGAACTGATGGGCCGTCATGTGGCGGAAGTTCGTGACCGGCGGTGCGTCGTTTGTAGTGGCAGAGCCTGGCGGTCGTCAGGTGTTGACGGCGCCATCTGGACCATCTCAGTGCCTGATCAATGTGGCGGTGGTGGCCCCCGTGCCCTGGGGCGGCAAGAAGGAAAGCGTGGGCCAGCATGGCGAGGTGATGTGCCGGTACCAGCTCGGGTAACGGCGGACTTCGTACTGGTCCAGGCCGCATTCGTTCTTCGCGCTCTGGAAACAGGCTTCGATGGCCCAGCGGCTTCCCGCAACCTCAACCAGCTCGCTGACGGAGGAGCCGGTGGGGGCATGAGAAACGGGACGGCAGCTCCCGGTCCACCAGCGTTCGGCCCCGGCGGGAAGCACCGGCAGCGAACACCGCGACCTGGCAGTTCTCGGTGCGTCCGGCAGTACCTGAGCACTGCCGTCGCACACCGGCCGAGGTATCACCTTTCTTCGAAAACCCTGTCTCGTCGATAACCAGGACACCGTCGGACTCGCCAAGCCGCTCGGCCACGTACGCCTGCACATCATCGCGGACCGCGTCCGCGTCCCACAGCGCACGGTTGAGAAGGTTCTGGAACCCATGAGGCGCGCTGTGACCCGCGCACTCGGCGAGCTGCCAGCTGTTCTTCCGTCCCACTGGCCCAAGCAGTGCCCGCACACAGTCCCGCATCCGCCGGCGAAGATCAGCCCGGCCGAACCGGTGGCCGACCCGCAGCAGCACCTCGTCCAGCTCTCCCGGGTCTCCCCGGCCCACTCGGCGATGGTCCAGCAGTTCTTGCGCGGCAGGTCCGACGGGAGCCCGAGCACCAATCGCCGAACCCGGCGTCGGGGCTCGACCCGCTTGAACCGGCCGGCGATCCGGCCCATCAGGCATTCGAACGCCTCTCGCCATTGAGCAGGGTCTAGGCTGTGACCTGCGGCCCGCCGAGGCCGGCCGGGTCTGCCGGGCCGACCGGGACGAACCCGGCCTTGGTCAGTATCTTCTGGGACGCGGCATTGGCGCGGGCGGTGGCTGCCCACAGTGTGCGCAGCCCGTGCCGCGCCGCCGTCAGCCGGCACAACTCCCGGACAGTCGCGGTCGCCACGCCGCGGCCGGCGATGTGCTGCGCGACCCGGTAGCCGAGGTTGGCAGTGCCGTCCTCGAAGTCGTACAGGCTGAACCGGCCCAGAACCGAGCCATCCTCGGCGACCAGCACGTAGAAGGCGCGGATGCCAGCCTCTTGCCCAGCCAGCAAGGCACTGTGCCGGTCGGTGAACTGGTCGTAGAACTCGTCGCCCCGGTCGGAGACCGAGGCAGCGAAGTAGACACGGTTCGCCAGCTCGAAGGCCAGGACCGCCGGGGCATGGCCAGCATGCAACTGCTTCAGCTCGGGCACTGCCCAGCCCTACCCAGATGGCGCGCTGAGACCACCTGAGTTATCGCCAGCGGCGACAGCCACAAGACCAGGACACACAACGATCTACGGGCTGGAGTACTAGCCGTATTGACCCGGAGCGTTGGCCACGCGCCTGATGGGTGGCTCGCCGCCGAGTGCGGTGTGGCTGATCCGTCAGCCGGTACCGGAGTCCAGCAATGCGAGGCCCGTGGAAGTGGGGCTGTGCAGCGCCATGTTCTTGAGCCGTATGGTGTCGATCAGTCCGGCGGTGCGAAGAACGGTGGCGTGTTCGCTGGCACTCGCCGGAGCGACACCGACCGTGATGGCCAATTCTCTCGTGGTGCACCCCGGCCGCTCGGCGATGGCGACGAGCACGGCGGCTCTGGTGCGGCCCAGTAACGTGGCCAGGGATGCTGCCGGGTTGTGGGATGTCCTGGCGTGAGGTGTGGCAGTTGGCAGGAATGGGCGCTGGTCGCTGTTGGCCGGATAGGTCAGCGTGGGTTGCGGCTTGGCGTCGGGATTGATCACCGGGGCCTCGCAGCCGAACACCGAGGGGACCAGCAGCAGCCCCCGGCCCTCCAGGCGCAGATCCGCGTCGAGCCCCGAGGCCATCGCGATGTGCAGTACCGGTGCCTCCCAGCGGACGCGCTGCGGGTTGAGGCCGGCGAACAGGCGCGCGATGCCACCCTCGAGCACGTCGCGCATGCGTTCGGCGCGTTCGACGGCGACACACTCGACGATGTGCGGCCAGTAGGAGCCCACCAGTTGCGCGTAGACGTGCTCCCACGTGTCCCAAAGTTGCTCCAGGAGCTCCTTGTCGTCGCCGAGCCGGCGCGCCCACGCCGGGAGTGCGCGGTGCTCGGCGATGCGGGCCAGGTCCCGCTGCACCTGTGATGACGGCGTGGAGCGCACCTGTTGGAGGAACTCTTCCGGACTGTCGGTCTGCGTCGCCCCCAGGAAATCCGGAGACGCGCCCATCGGGCGGATGAGGTCGAGAACCATGCGCGCCTGTGGTCTCAGGCGCCGGAGCGCCTGCTGCCGCCACGCGCCGAAGCGCACGGGATGGCTGCGCTCCTGCACCATGCGTACGGCGATGTCCAGTTCGACGGACGGCAGCGGAGCTGCAGCCACCCGGGTCCGCGCCAGGTCCTCAGCCGTGAAGTGAATGCGATAGACCACGATCCCCCCGCATGCTCGGCAGCCTGACGAGAGCCTTCCGGATGTGTCCTTATTCGGGCCAGACCGAATCAGGTCGAGGCACCCCCTGCCGGACACCGAGAGTGGGTTGAGCGCGAGGTGCCGGAGGTCACGGCGCACTCGCGTGTCGGACAGCCCGATGACCGATCCATCGAAAGGATCACATACGTGAAGCGCATCGATTCGGCCGCGTCGGCTCGCCGAAAGCACCGCACCAGCAGGGGACGGCTCATCGCCGCACTGACCGGTGCCTTCCTCGCGCTCGCCGCAGGGACCGCCGGTGCGGCCGGCGCCGCTCCCGCCCACCCGGACTTCACCGCGCAGGCCGTAGCCGCCCACCTCACCAGGACCCAGGCCACCACCCTGCAGGCGGAAGTCGACCGATACCTCACGGCGACGGGCGGGACGCAGGTGTCCCCCAACATGATCGACCTCAACGGTCGGGGCAAGGTGTACGTCGCCATCCCTGGGGAGGCTCACCCCCGCTCCTTCCCCTCCGCCTCCGGTAGTCAGGCCGCTGCGGCCCCCTGCGCGGGAGGGGGAGCGGACTACCGCCACTTCTGCGCCTACAGCGGCACCTACTGGACCGGCAGCTACATCGACATGTACTCGTGCGGCACCTACACCATCCCGTGGACCGGTGCGGGCTCGTGGGACAACAACCAGACCACCGGCACCCGCGCACGGATGTACAAGCCCGACGGCACTCTCCTCTACACCACCCCGCCGGCGCACAGCTATGACGCCAACGGTGACTGGACGCACGTCCACACTGTCCGCAACTGCTGACTCCAGACCATCCACCTGACGGGGGAGCGCGGCCGGCTGCTCAGTGCGGCCGGCCGCGCGATGGTGGGTGGCAGCCGCAATGGCGGGCCGAACCGGCCCAAGTGGGCCGTCACGTGGCGGAAGTTCGTGACCGGCGACCCTCGATCGCTGTTGTTCTGATCGTGCAAGATGATGTGTGCCCTGATGTGTGGGCGGGAGAGCTGGACGAGGTGCTGCTGCGGGTCGGGCACCGGTTCGGCCGGGCTGATCTTCGCCGGCGGATGCGGGACTATGTGCGGGCACTGCTTGGGCCAGTGGGACGGAAGAACAGCTGGCAGCTCGCCGAGCCGAGTACGCGGGTCACAGCGCGCCTCATGGGTTCCAGAACCTTCTCAACCGTGCGCTGTGGGACGCGAACGCGGTCCGCGATGATGTGCAGGCGTACGTGGCCGAGCGGCTTGGCGAGTCCGACGGTGTCCTGGTTATCGACGTGCCTCTGTGGTGCCTGTCGATGCGGCGGCCTCTATAAGCGCTGGGACGCGGCGCCCTGCTTCCTGTCGTTTAAAGCCGTGGCGGGGAGCGGTACGACGTGGTGCTGACGGCCGTCCATGTTCTGAGAAATGATATGGACGGTGTGGAAGCATTCGTCGCGTGAACCACGCAATGCATATGCCTGGAATGCCGGGCTTGGTGAAAGTGTTTTGCAGGGAAGCAACTGTCAGGGAGACGCGCAGGTCACGGAGTCTGCTTCCCGCACCCGCGGGGATGGTCCCAGCCCGGTACCGATCGTCAGCAGCGTGCCGGACTGCTTCCCGCACCCGCGGGGATGGCCCCCGGGTGAGGGGGAAGTTGCGGGGGGCCGGTGCCCTGCTCCCCGCACCCAGACGTGTGGCACCCCTGACGCAGCAAGGGACTCGCCGGGTCCTCACCGCTCGTCCACTACGCGAAGACGCATGCGCCTTCGGCCCTGAGGGGACGGTTTCAGAAGGCGAGCGTCACGTGGTCCCGAGCACGTGGCAGATGGCGGTGAGAACCCGTCTTTGAACCTCAGAGGTCGTTTCCTTTGGTGTGATCGTTCGTTGAGCCGTGCATGACCGATCTGATTGAGCGGTTGGGGCCGGATGAGTTATGGACGCTGTTCCGGCGGGTGGTTCCGCCGACGGAGGTGATACGTCCGCAGGGCGGCGGCCGACGGCGGTCGGGTGACCGTGAATGCCTGGCGGCGATCATCTTCGTGGCCACCTCAACAAGAGTCCCCCCGGGTGCCCGGTACAAACGGCCCGGTTCGCCCCCGAGGGATCGACCACCGCTGGCCGTGTGGGGCCCGATGCCGCGGGTACCGCGAACACCGTGCGGGCACGTGTCGGCCCGGGGAAGCCGGCACAGGCATTCCGCAGAGCGTGCGGGTGGTGCCGGTCCGGCCGGGCGGTGCTCGACAGCCGGCGCGCCGAGGTGCCGCCCGCCGCCCACCACATCTGCTGATACGGAGGAGAACCGACGATGACAGAAACACCAGAGGCGGCCCCGCCGGGACTCGTCGTCGTCACCGGCGGCAGCCGAGGCATCGGCGCCGCCGTGTGCCGCACCCTCGCCGCGTTCGGGCACCCGGTCGCCGTGAACTACGCCGGCAATGCGCAGGCGGCCGAGGCGGTCGTGGATTCCATCACCGCCGTCGGCGGACGCGCTCGGGCCATCGCTGCGGACGTCGCCGACGCGGGGCAGGTCGATGCGCTGTTCAGGACGGCGGAGGCCGAACTGGGCCCGCTGGCCGGGCTCGTCAACAACGCGGGCGTCTTCGGCGAGTCGAGGACGCTTGCGGAACAGGACGTACGCATGCTCGAGCGGCTGCTGGCCGTGAACGTGCTGGGCCCGCTCCTCCCGGCCTGGTCGACACCGACATGGCCCCGCCCGACCTGGCCGAACTCGCCGCGACCGGCGTACCGATGGGCCGCCCGGCCCAGCCTCAGGAAGTGGCCGAGGCGGTCGGCTGGCTGATGTCACCGGCGGCCTCCTACGTGACCGGCACGACAGTCACCGTGTCCGGCGGGCGGTAGGAGAAGGCCGTCGCGGGAAGTCGTGCGGGAGGAGCGCCACTGGGCGCCGGTGCGGGCCACGTACAGGATCGCGTTCATGATCTCGCGCAGGTCATGCTCGGGTGGCCGGCCGAAGTCCAGGGCCCTGCCGCGACGCTCGAAGCGCCAGGCGGACAGCACCGGCTCGATCAACGAACCCGGTGGCCGACCAGGGCCGGGACGGGATGTGCGTCGGCCTGGGCCGGTTCGCCCTGCGGCCCGCGGTGGAGGCGGCCCGTAAGAAGGGTGGCAACAAGCCCGTCCGCACTACGGCTGCTGCCGCTGAGCGACCGGGACAGGGACGTGGAGATCCTGGCGCTGCGGCACCAACTCGCCGTGCTGGAGCGGCAGCTCGGCGGAGTCCGCCCCCGGTCCGCGCCCGAGGACCGCACTTTCCTCGCTGCCTTGCTCCATCGCCTTCCCAAGCAGCGCCTCCGTCGGCTTCGACTGCTGGTGACGCCGGACGCCGGACGCCGGACGCCGGACGCCGGACGCCGGGCGCGACCGCGCACCCGACTGCGGCATGGGTTGCCCAGGCGGCGCGCAATCTGGTCATGGACCTGGAGGACGCCAGGTGCCGGGCACGGTTCCTGATCCGCGATCGGGACGGGAAGTACCCGCAGGTGTTCGACGCTATCCTCGCCGAGGCCGGGATCCAGACCGTGCTCACCGGCGTCATGATGCCGCGGATGAACGCGGTGATGGAACGCTGGGCAGCGACCTGCCGACGCGAACTCCTCGACCGGACGCTGATCTGGAACCAGCGCCATCTCATCAACGTGCTAAGCGAGTTCGAGATTCATGACAACACCCATCGCCCGCACCGTGCTCTCGGCCAGGGCTCACCTCTGGGATCACGGCCCACGCCGATCAACGATCCGGACCGGATCGTCCAACTGGACGTACGCCGACGCGACCGACTCCGCGGAACCCTCCACGAGTACCGACATGCAGCCTGACTAGCGTGGACATGCTTTCCGGCACCCACCAGCGCCACTGCGGCCGCGCCCGCCACGTCGGGGTCCTCGGTCAGCCAGCGGTGGAGGTCGTGTACGCCGGGGCAGCCCTCGGCGGTCGTGACTCGGACGCTCAACCGCACGGCACCTACCCCGATGTGATCCTGTGATGGGCGCCGATCGTAGCGCTCTTGCCGGGGTTTACTAAGGAGTTGGCGCTGTGCTCGATGGGCTCGCCGTGGAAGTGGCGGACACCGTGCCGTACACGCTCAGCGTCATGGACAGCCTGCCCCAGTCGTCGCGCATGATGACGTGTGCTTGGTACTGGGTACCCGGCTCAGCCGACTGAGGGGGATGGAAGAGGACGGTGTACCGGCAGGGGGCAGAGACCCGGATCTCCTGACCGGGATGGGCCGTCTTGGGGCAGGAGGTGGGAGTCACACCGAATGCGACGTGGCCGGGATCCGCCTTGTCGACGGTCAGGGTCCGTTCGTCGTCGCACTGCATGAAGTCCTGCCATGCGTAGTCGTCTGTGGCTTCGCCGCCTGCGGGCGCGCCCAAGGTGAGAGTGCCCAGTGAATCGAGCGGACAGCTGACGGGGCCCTGGCCGGGGTCCGTGGGCGGCGATGAGGCGATCCGGGTGGGCGACGGGGGTGTCGTGGCCTTGGTCGGGGGGTGGGGGGAGGTACGGCTCGGCGACGGGGGCCGGGTGGGGGTCCGGGGCGCGGTGGAGATCGGGCCCGGGGGCCGGGTGCCGGTCGCGGCCAGGGAGGTGACCTGCCCGCTGGGGGTCGGCCTCGCCCGCGGCTGACCGTCGCCCGCGGTGGCGAGCCCGGCGAAGACCCCGCCGACCGCCAAGGCGGCTACCGCCGCGGTGATCGCCGCCGGATGGGAGGCGGCAGCGGCGAACCCCGTCTTTCCGGCCGCCGCGCCGCCGTGGCCCGCGGTGCCCGCTATATGGCCGATCACTCCCCCGGCGGCCAGCGCCCCGCCGGCCGTCGCCAGAGCCACCACGCCCAGCGCCCGCTTGCGCACCTCCTCCTCCTGGCGGAAGTACGCCTCGTCCGCGGCCGAGCCCTGTGCGCGGGCCGCGGCCGCGCCCAGGCCGAGGACCTGGTGCCAGGCGCCCCAGCGCAGGGAGCGGGCCAGGGCGGGGGCCGTCGTACGGGCCAGGGCGCAGACGGCCGCATGGTCGCGGGCGCGTGCCGCAGCCGCGAGGACGTGGCAGACGACGGGGGCCTCGGCGGCGATGTCATGACGGGTGGCCGTTGTCGCGGCCGCCCAGGCTGTCAGGGCGGGCGCCAGCTTCGCCGCGTCCCGGGCCGGGCCGGTGCGCTCGGCGACCAGGTGGGCGACGCGGCCGGTGGTGCGGTAGCCCGTGCCGGAGGAGCCGATGAGGGCCAGCGAGGTCAGCTCCGTGATCGCGGCCGTGTCCACGCTCCCCGCCAGGATCGGCAGCAGCTTCGCGGACAGCGGCAGCGGGGACAGCGCGTCCAGCAGACGCAGGAGTACGGACGCGGCGTCGCTGAGCCCGTTCGCGAGCCCCGTCACCCGCGCGTCCTCGTCCACCTCGAAGGTCGTGTCCGCCGCCGCCTGCACCAGCGTCAGCGGATGGCCCCGGACGGCCGTGACCAGCCGTCTGGCCGCCTCGTACTCCTCGTCGCGCAGTGGCCGCCGTAACTCTTCCCCCAGCAGCGCGAGCGCGGGCTCCTCCTGGAGGCCCTCAAGGCGAAGCGCCCGCCCCTCGTCCCAGGTGTGGCGCTCGGCGGTGGCCAGCAGCACATCGCATCCGGGCGCGGCGTCCATCAGCTCGGCCAGCTCGGCGGTCGAGCCCTGGAAGTCGTCGATGACCAGCAGCGCCCGCACCGAGCCCATCAGGCGGCGCACCCTGGCCGGCTCCGGCTTGTAGTCCTCCGCCTCGTAGCAGGCGTGGAAGAGCTCCTGGACGAGGTCCTCGGCCGGCACACCCGCCGCCGGGAGATACACCACGTCTTGGCCGCTCGTCGCGGCGTTGGCGGCGTAACGGCGCAGTAGTACGGACTTCCCGGTCCCGGGTGGGCCGTAGACCTGCACCGGGTAGCCCTGCCCCAGCCACCGCCCCAGTGCGGCCAGCTCACGATCGCGCCCCAGTAGCCGGGGCGCGCGGTCGGGCAGTGCGCGGCCCGAGGGACGGGTGCGCCGCCGCGTGGGCGGCGGGCCCTCGCTCCGTACGCTGACGGACGAGCCCAGCGCGGCGTTGATGACGACGTTATGGTCGCCGACGACGACCTGGCTGCCCTCAACATCACCGTGGACATGGATGCCGTGCGTACCGGCCATAGGGCTGCCCTCCCCCGTAGCGCCCACCCAGGGAGGAAGTTATAGCAGCCAAATAGGCTATCCAGACCTTAACGTTCATTATTGCCCGAAATTGTCCGACGGGTTTCGCTCACCGCCGGCCGGGACCCGGACCCTTCCCCCCTGCTCGTCGCATGCCCCTGGCCGGGGCCCTCATCAGCCCTGGAGGGCTCGCAACCCGACATTGCCCTTGCCGGAAACCTCATCCGTGCAGGTCAAGCCGCATTCCGGTACTCGTGGAGGATGCCGCCGATGCGATCGCGCCGACGTATGTTGAGGCGGGCTAATGTGTCCGGGTCGTCGATCGGCGGGGGCAGGGGCTGTAGCGGTCTGGCGTTCGCGATGCCCTGGTGTGGTCGGTGTCCGTTGGAGAACTGCTCGAACTCGCGCAGGGTGTAGAGGAGGTGTCGCTGGTTCCAGATCAACGTCGCTGGTTCCAGATCAACGTCCAGGAGCTCGCGGCGACAGGTCTGTATCCACCTTTCAATGATCGAGTTCATCCTGGCATCTGGATGCCGCTGAGGACGACGTCGATCCCCGCGGCGTTGAGGTCGGCATCGAAGAGGGCGGGGAACTTCCGGTCTCTGTCCCGGATCATGAACCGTGCCCGGCAGCCGAGGTCTTCGAGGTCCATGACGAGGTTCTTCGCCGCTTGCGCTACCCAGGCTGCGCTCGGATGCGCGGTGGCGCCCAGGAACCGGATCCGGCGACTGCCGTGTTCGATCACCACGAGCACGTACATCCGTACCCCCGACGGAGTGACTGTTTCCAGGAAGTCGCAGGCCAGCAGGGCATCAGCCTGAGAGCGAAGAAAGGTGGCCCAGGTACTGGAGTTCCGCTCGGGCGCTGGGTCGATGCCAGCCTCCTTCAAGATCTCCCAGACGGTGGACGCGCCCACCTTCACCCCCAGTACAAGCGGCTCGCCGTGCAGACGCCTGTACCCCCAGCTCGGGTTCTCCTTCGCCAGCCGCAGCACCAAGACGCGGATCGAGCGCACCGTGCGCGGCCGTCCCGGACGCTTGGCCGGCAGGGGCGGCATGGCGGCGCGCGATGAGGGTGCGGTGCCAACGCAGTACCGTGTCAGGGCGTACGAGCAGCCGTAACTGTCGCAGGACGTGCAGTGGCAGCCGGTGCAGCAGCGCCGCCAGGTACGCTCGATCGCTCGGCGTGAACCGGATCTTCCTTGCCGAGTTGGCGTTCCAGCACGGTGATCTGGTGGCGTAGGGCGAGGATCTCAGCGTCCTTGTCCCGGTCTGTCATCGGCAGCAGGCGAAGCATCGCGAACGCGTTCGTCACACCCAGGTAAGCCAGTCGCAGCGGCACGATCGATCATCATGAGACGCTGACGGCAACTGCGCGAGAGCGCCAACTCAAGCGACCGCGGCCAGATTTCGGGAAGCCCGATGCACCGGCTCCCACCAGGACGGATGACGTTTCCGGCAAGGGCACAGTCGAAAAGGCCCAGTACCGCTCGACAGCGACGTCTCAATCCGCAAACCAGGCGGTGGCGCGGTAAGGAAGTCGGCGCAGGTGGCGGCGGTTTCGCCGGGCAGGTTATCGGTGTAAGCCGGGTAGGAGTGGTCGCCCAGAGCGGTGTGCAGGTAGGCGCAATCAGTGCCGGTGCGGCTCTTACGGCCGACTGCTTGGTCCGGAGTATTGTGGCCGCCGCTGTCGGGGATACGGTCGGCTTTCTTGACGTCGATGACCAGCTCGCCGGTGGCCCGCTCCAGGCGGCCAGGCGGCAAGCAGTGGCTTGGAGAAAGAGGTGTGCGAGGGGGCAACGGCGGTGCGGGTCGGCCAGCAGCGGGCCTATCTGGCGTTCGCGCCGCAGCGGCAGCACCTGTTCCTCTACGAGGGCGGATGCCCGGCGTGGTGTGTGGTGGGGGCGGCTGGAGCGGTTGTGTAGGACCGCTGCCCTGCGGTGGCGGCGTGTTTGAGGAATGCCATCCTCCGGTGGCTGTGTGATGCCTCAGCGCCCGTAATGGTACGTGCCGCAGGGACCGGATCGGGACCTGCAAGAGCTGTTCAAGAGCGAGCTATTTTTCGATGCGGTAGCGACCTTGTGTGATGACGGCCTGGCGGAGCTTGGTGGTGAAGTCGGTCATGCGTGCGATGCGGTCGACGCCGCCGGCTTTGCTGTGGCGCAGGGCGGTCTTGAAATTGTGCTCCAAAGTTCCCGCCATGCGGGTCATGAGTGCCTCGTTCAAGTGGCCCAGGTCGATGTTGAGCAGGTCGCGAGGGGATGGTTGACGCAGTCGGGTCAGAGTGTAGGACGACATTGAGGCCAAAGGGTAGAGCCAGTTCTCCAACGTCTCTCCCAGAAGGGGGCGGTCTTCGGCGTATTGGACGAGGAAGTCGCGAAGCCGAGTGTGGACGTCGAGACTGAGCCGATAGATGTCCAGGTCGTGTCGGGTGGAGAAGATCCGTGCGTAGTGCTGGTCGTCTAGTAACAGGGCATCTGAGTGCCGGAGTGCCATGTGTGGTTCCCGGAGGACGAAGGCGGTGAATTCCCGGGCCAAGCGGGCCATGCTTACCACGCGGTCGAGAGGGAAGCCGAGGTTGCGGTAGTAACTGGCGCGACGTTCATAGTAGTAGCCTCCGGCTTGGTGAAGGCTTTCCTCGATGTCTTTCTGGATGGACTCGGTGGCACGCAGCGCACCTGCGGGTAGTTGCGTCTGGCTGTTGGTGGCGCGGATGATGCGGTCGCGAGTAGTGCCGGACTCGGGTGCCACGACGATCTTTACCAGGAGTGATCGGTCGCGGTGCTGACCGCCGTTCTGAACGTAGCTGAAGATTTCGTGGCTGGTCTGCAGACCGTTGACGATCTGGGGCTCCCTGATCACGATTTTCTTGCCAGCAATCTGGGCGGCGTCGGCGACCACGGTGACGCCGTTGTTGAACCACCAGAAGTCCTCGCCAGTACCGGACTTGAGTGTCTCGCCGATCGCGTTGTTGACCGCGGTCGACCCCGCGTAGTCGCGCACGTTGGACTCGAACAGTTCGAGTCGCAGGGCTTCGTTGTCCGAAGTGATGAACCGGTAGTACTCGTCCAGGCGGGCCAGACACACGTAGCCCTCACCGAGGGAGGTGCTCATCGGCGTCTCAGTGAAAACGAGTTGGGCGACGGCCTTCGCGCCGCGTGCGGTGCGTTCACGGAGGTCTGCCGCGTTGAGATACTCAAGATCGGCGCTGGTGTCTGACGTGATCTTGGCAAGTTCCCTGCGGAGCCGGTCGCCCTTTGACTTGACGTTGGGGTGCGGGGATTCAGCTGCCTTGCTGGCGTAGATGACCTTGACGCGGACTTGGGGGAACGACGAGGCCAATTCCTCCAGCACGTGCAGGAATCGGCGAGTGCGGTCCAAGAGCTTGGCGTTGGTGTGGTCGATAAGATCGTCTTCCTCTCGCCCCATGTCCAGCAGGCTGGGGAGATGGAAGTGGAGTTTCTCGATCACCGTCTCCTGGTAACCCGAGGTGTTCTTCGCCTGCAGGATCACCAGGTCGATCTTGCCGACTCGTGACGGGAGGTACTGATGGGTGTCGGCGGTGATGTATCGCTCGTCGACGAACGTCCAGATACCGTCGATGCCGCAGTCGTGGGCGCCATCCACGATCCCGTCAGTGATCTCGTCGATGTCGAGGTCCCAGTCCTGCAGCGCTTTGTCGGCTGCGAAGAAGGTGAAGAAGTCGTCCCTGCTCTTGTCGGGTGCGAGCTTGCGGTGTTGGTCTTCCAGGATTCGGTCGAGCAGTCGCTGGTCGTTGTTCTGCGCTTGCGCCATGCAACACCCCACTGATGCGGAGGAACCCAGACAGAAGATGTTGGCAGGCGGTTGGCCTTTGTGGAAGCCCGGCGTACAGAGGCCAGTTGAAGCAGACAGCAGTTGACCACCTAGGCCAAGGCGGGGGAGGAGCCCAACAGAGAAACAAGGGCGCCACCAGTTGTGGCGGTCAGGCATGTGGCGGTATCCATCCCGCATGACGAGCGGGGTATCGAGCAGGGCTGGCGTCCGCTGCCTTCCGATGCCCACTTCGCCCGCCACGTGCGCGCTGAGGCACTCAGGCGCGGCATGGCCACCTCGCGTCGGCCGCGTTTCTCGCCTCCAGGGAAACGGTGGGGCGCCCGGCCGGGGAGCGCCTGACCGATGCCTCGACCGAGAGGCAGCTGACCTCGCTGCGTATGCGCTTCGGACAGCTCCGCAGCCTTTCGGCGTCCTACAGCACCCGCGCCGACGATCCCGTGAGCCTGATGATGGCCGGGCGGCCGGCCGAGGCGGAGCAGCTCCTGACGGAGCGTCCCGCCGACGCGGGTGACGCCCTCGCCTGGATCCTCCTGGGTAACGGAGCACTGTGCCAAGGGCATTTGGAGACTGCCGATAGGGCCGCACGGAAGGAGGTGCGACTGGCACCCGAGCTGGGTGAGAGCCGGCACGCGCTCGCCAAGGCGGAACTTGCCCGGAACCGTCCCGCCGACGCGCTCGCCGCAGCGGTCCGCGCCGCGGAACGGGCTCCGTCTTTCGTGCGGGCACACTGGGTGAAACTCGTCTGCGCCCGTGTGGTGGGCGACACCGGCAGAGCAGCAGAGGCCGAAGCGCACCTTCGCCACCTGGGCGTTACACCGGATGGTGCTGGATCGAAGGGCCCTGATCACTGATCATGCGGCCTCACGAGACCAACATGCGCCGCTCGAGAAGTTATCGCTGCACTTCAGACAGCACACAGGTACTCGTTGAGCATCCTCCGTCTCGCGCGCACCATGCGACCGCCCAGCCGCCGCGGTGTGGCTGACCTGGACTTTCCCCTTGAGTGGCGAGTGCGGCGTGGGCCAGTCGGCGTGTGCGCGGGCAGGGTGAATGTGACTGCCAGAATAGTGTGCCAAGCGCTCAGCCGATCGAGATGGCAGGACGGTCCTCAGGCGCGGCGCCGAGAACATGCTGGCCACGCGCGAATAGACCAGTCGCGCGGCGGACCGCCACGCCGCAGCGCTCACCAGTTCCGCCTGTGCTCCTACATGATCAAACACGTCGCCCGCCCGAAGAGATGTGGTGGCCAGCCGAAGGCTTCCCGCGTGGGTGCTGGGTAGCTTGAAATCGCTCCCAGGCGCCATGAGGCACACGGATCACTCTTGACGCTGTGCCTTTATGTTGGATCTACTTCGCCGCACATATGAAGATTCTGTGACTCCGGGGTGGGGACTGTGGGGTTGAGGTGGAGTCGTCGCGTGCGCGGCGGTGGGATGAGTGCGGCGCGTCGCGCCGTCGCGGGGGCGTCTGCCGCGGCGATCGTCGCCGTATCACTGGTCTTGTTACCGGTTGCACCTGCGGGTGCGTTACCCGGGGCGCAGGCGATGAGTGCGTCGGAGCGAGCAGCTGCGTCGGGCGAGCCCGTGGAGGTGACTGCCCAGCGAGCCGAGTACTCGCAGACGTTCGCAAACCCGGATGGGACGTTCACGCTGGAGCAGTCCTCGGTCCCGCAGCGAGTGAGAGCGGACGACGGATCATGGCGTGATGTCGACACCACGCTGGAGCGCCGCTCTGGCGGCAGTGTCGGGCCCAGGAGCGTGGTGGTCGACCTGGCGTTCTCCGGGGGTGGTGACGCCGAGCTCCTGCGTCTGGGAACGGCTGGTAAGACGATTCGCCTTTCATGGCCTGGGCAACTTCCGGCGCCGAGGCTGGACGGGTCCACTGCCACGTATCCGGATGTGCTGGACGGAGACTCACAAGAATTACCGAACCGCACTGGGGGACGGATACGACTATGAAGTGACGCTCCCAAGCGGGCGCAGGCCCGACGCGATCGACTGGGAGAACCGGGTGGTTCGCGAACTCAAATCCGACTCTCCTAGTAGCATGGCGACCGGACGTCGGCAATTGAAGGGCTACGTTGAAGAACTTGAGGAGATGACTGGCCAGTCTTGGACCGGGCATCTGGACATCTATAAGAGGTTCGATTGACCGTGCAGAGTACAGTAGTCCGAGTCATCGGTGAAGCGGTCAAACCGCTAGGATTCCAACGACATGGCCACAGTTGGTATCGAGTCACATTGAATCTGTATGCGGTGATCAGTGTCCAAAAGTCCAGGTGGGATGAGTCCTGCTACGTAAACATCGCCTTCTCACCCGCCAGTCAAGCCGAGAATTCGTGGCTGCCTGAATCAAAGTGTCAAGTTCGATTCAGGCTGGACTCTCTCAAATCCGTTACCTCCGAGGGGCTCTTCCTTCTGGGGGCGGATTCTGGGCGAGAGGTCTCTGAGGTTGAATTCCGATCTTCCATTGCGAGCAAGATCGGAACGCCTATCGCTCAATTCATGAGTGGAATTACCGGGCTGGGTGATTTGAAGGATGCCCTAGATTCTGCTGTGACCGAGAGAGTGTTCGTGCATCGGGAAATGCGCTCACTGCTGGACTCAGCTGATTAGCGTCCCTGATTAAGAGCTTGTCTCACGTGGTGTCAGGTTGATGCGGCATGATGTTGCGCTACGGGTGTTGGTCTGTCACAGCGGCTGGTTCCTGGCGAACTCTGGTCGCTCGTTGCGCCGTTGCTTCCTTCCTTCGCGTCCCGTCCGCAGGGTGGCGGAACGGCTCCGGTGGACGAGCGGGCCGTGTTCACGGCCGTGGTGTAGGTCCTGGCCAGTGGCTGTGCCTGGCGGCATTTGCCGGAGACGTTCGGCGTCTCGTCGGCCACCGCGCACCGCCGGTTCTCCGTGTGGACCGAGACCGGTCTGTGGCGGCGGCTGCACCAGGCCGTCCTGGACGAGCTCGGGACGCGAGGTGAGCTGGACTGGACCTCGGCCATCGTGGATGCGGCCTCGGTCCGTGCGAAAAAGGTGCCCCTAAGGTTTTCGTCAAGCGGTGGCCGGAGTGGGTGGCTGGTAGAAGGTCCCGTCTCGGAGCATGGCGAAGAGGACGTCGGTGCGGCGTCGAGCCAGGCAGACGATGGCTGCAACGTGGTGTTTCCCCTCGTGTCGTTTCCTGTCGTAGTAGGCACGTGAGTCCGGCTGGGACAGTGAGGCGAACGCGGCGAGGTAGAAGGCCCGCTTGAGCTGTTTATTGCCTCGTCGGGAGGGCTGTTCGCCACGGACGGAGGAGCCGGATCTGCGCGTTGCGGGTGCCAGGCCGGCGTAGGCGGCCAGGTGCCCTGCGGTGACGAAGCCGCAGCCGTCACCAACGTCGATAAGGATCCGGGCTGCGGTCCTGACCCCAATGCCGGGCATCGAGGTCAGGACCTGCGAAAGAGGGTGTGCCTCCAGCAGTTCCTCGATCCTTGCTGGCAAGGACTTTGCGCTGGTCAAGTACCGCGGAGAACGAGGCAGCCAGACTTGGGACGATCAGCGCGGAGGCCTCGGTGCCCGGAACGACGACAGTCTGTTCGCCGAGTGCGTCGAAGATGTCCGCAACGAGCCGTTCTGCCATTGCGGGTGCCGATACATCATCCGTGCAGTTCACGCCGCGTGCTGGTATTCGTGCAGGGTTCCGCTGAGTCGGTCTCGTCTGTGGACTGCCAGGTGGGCGAGTTGGGCTTGTTGGGTGATGGGCGTGGGTAGCGGGCGGCATGGGGCTGCCTGCTCCAGGGGCCTGTGCGGGCGGTGCTCGTTGTAGAAGGATTCGTACTCGCGCAGGGCGTGGAGAAGGTGGCTCTGGTTCCAGATCAGGGTCCGGTCCAGCAGCTCCCTGCGGCAGGTCTGTATCCAGCGCTCCACGAGCGGGTTCATCCGCGGTATCCGAATGCCGGTGGTGACGACCTTGAGACCGGCATCGGTCATGAGGGCGTCGAAGGCGGCTGTGAACTTCGAGTCGCGGTCGCGGATCAGGAACTGTGCCCTGCTGCCCGCGTCTTCGAGGTCCATGAGGAGGTTGCGTCCTAGCTGCACGATCCAGTCCCCGGTGGGGTGTGCCGTGACGTCGAGGACCCTGATACGACGGGTGGTGTGCTCGATGACGGCGAAGACGTACAGGCGCGCCCCCTTCAGCGTGCGGACTTCGAGAAGATCGCAGGCGAGTAGAGCCTTGGCCTGGCTGCGGAGAAAGTCGGCCCAGGTGGTGCTCTGCCGTTCGGGTGCGGGTGGGATGCCGTGCTGGCGGAGGATCTCCCAGACGGTGGAGGCGGCGACCTTGATCCCCAGCGCTGCGAGTTCGCCGTGGATCCGGCGATACGCCACGAGGCGTTCTCCCTGGCCAGGCGCAGGACCATGGCGCGGATTGACCGTAGGGTGCGCGGGCGTCCGCGTCGCCTAGTGCTCTGACCGGGAAGGTTCATCGGGTTGATCCGGCGGCGGGAGGGTGTACTCCCATCCGGGTTGCCAGTGCGCCGGGGCTTGGACGAGGTCTTCGAGGCGGGCGTCAGCAAGTAGGCAGTCCAGG
>NZ_JACVYG010000263.1:0-275 GCF_014712245.1 Streptomyces sp. 5-10 | reverse complement strand
GTCTTTGAAGTAGGCCTCATTGAAAAGAAGTCGGTCTAGAGGTCCGATTCTTCCCCAAAAAATGTGACCCGGGCCTGTCCAACTTCTGTTATTTAGAGCAACTTGTGTGTTGTTGTAGTGCGGGTTTCCAGTGTTGTTCCAGGGATTGTGAGAATTTACAGGAATATATATTTGTGCAGGAATGTAATGAACTTGACTGTTCACTGCAACTGCTGCAGCAAGTAACACAATCAAGTAATAATACTTGATGCACATGTTGTATTATTTACATGTAG
>NZ_JACVYG010000262.1:0-291 GCF_014712245.1 Streptomyces sp. 5-10 | reverse complement strand
AAACACCCCGCCATTCCCGCACCTGTTCCGCGGCGACCTCCCGATCCCCGGCCCCCCGCTCCCGCTCCGGCACCACGTACCCCACCAGTCGCTGATCGCCCGGACGGTCCTCGCGCACCACCACCGCCGCCTGCGCCACTCCCGGATGCTCCCGCAACACCGCCTCGATCTCACCCGGCTCGATCCGGAAACCGCGGATCTTGACCTGCTCGTCGACGCGGCCGACGAACTCCAGCCGACCGGCTGCATCCCACCGGACCACATCGCCCGTGCGGTACATCCGCTCACCAG
>NZ_JACVYG010000261.1:0-305 GCF_014712245.1 Streptomyces sp. 5-10 | reverse complement strand
TGCCATCAGAGGACCACCAACCGCCCCTGTTGTTGTTTCTGGACCATCTGGAAAAGTTGCTGCTGACGGTCTTTGGGGACCCACCGCTAACATTGGAGGACACGGAGCTCTTGGAGCCGTCGGTCATGTTGGTTATGCCCATGGACATGGATGGTAAAAAGTCAGCATAGGATATACCAATTGGTGTTCTCTATCTTAGGTTTCACCTGAAAGTAGTTTTATATTTTCGTGGCTTGAGATTGGGCACCAAGAGATTGATTCATTTCTCAAACAGCACTGCCTCACCAATGACTACGACTTTGTAC
>NZ_JACVYG010000260.1:0-309 GCF_014712245.1 Streptomyces sp. 5-10 | reverse complement strand
CGGAGTATCTGTGCACCCGGCTGACCGGCGACACCGCAGGCTCCCGTGCTCCCCTCGCGGTGCGGGCCGATGCGGACGACCCGGTGGCGATCATCGGCATGACCTGCCGTTTCCCGGGGGGTGCGAACTCCCCCGAAGCATTGTGGGACCTGGTCGCCTCGGGGAAGGACGTGATCGGGGAGTTTCCGACCGGCCGCGGCTGGGACCTGGACGGGTTGTTCCATCCGGACCCTGATCACCCGGGCACCAGCTATGCGAACGAGGGTGCCTTCCTCTATGACGCCGACGCGTTCGACGCGGCGTTCTTCG
>NZ_JACVYG010000259.1:0-316 GCF_014712245.1 Streptomyces sp. 5-10 | reverse complement strand
GACGCCGACGCGTTCGACGCGGCGTTCTTCGGGATCAATCCGCGGGAGGCGCTGGCCACGGATCCGCAGCAGCGGTTGCTGTTGGAGGCGTCGTGGGAGGTGCTGGAGCGGGCGGGGATCGACCCGGTGTCGTTGAAGGGCAGCCCGACCGGGGTCTACGCGGGCGTGATGTACCACGACTACGCCGCCGGGCTCAGCGGCGGGGACGCGCGGCTGGAAGGCTACGCCATGCTGGCCAGCTCGGGCAGTGTGGTCTCGGGTCGGGTGGCGTACACGCTGGGCTTCGAGGGTCCGGCGGTGACGGTGGATACGGCGT
>NZ_JACVYG010000258.1:0-320 GCF_014712245.1 Streptomyces sp. 5-10 | reverse complement strand
TTGGCTTCGACGCCGATTGCGAACCCTTTGGTGCATGTCGTGAGTGTAGTGAATCACGTAAATCAATTACTACACAGTTATAGTTGCAAACGACGATAACTACGCTCTAGCAGCTTAAGTCTGCTTGCGCTGCTCCTATAGGTGTCTATAACTAAAGGATTTTGCAGTGTCATTCGAGATAGAATCGCCCGGAAGCTTTGTCTCAAGACGAAGGGTTAAAACTAAAGAGGCTCGCCCTAAACGCCCTGACCTTCGGGCCGTGCTGGGTTAACTTAGTAGAAGTGTCTAAACATGTAGATCTGGAGGCAGAGGATTGGCGG
>NZ_JACVYG010000257.1:0-326 GCF_014712245.1 Streptomyces sp. 5-10 | reverse complement strand
ATTGCTGAGTGTGAGCGGGTGTTGTCGGGGTGGGTGGATTGGTCTGTGCGGGGGGTGTTGCGGCAGGAGGTGGGGGCGCCGTCGTTGGAGCGGGTGGATGTGGTTCAGCCGGTGTCGTTTGCGGTGATGGTGGCTTTGGCGGGGGTGTGGCGGTCGTTTGGTGTGGAGCCGGCGGCGGTGGTGGGGCATTCCCAGGGTGAGGTGGCGGCTGCGTATGTGGCGGGTCTGTTGTCGTTGGAGGATGCGTGTCGGGTGGTGGTGTTGCGGTCGCGGTTGATCGGTGAGCGTTTGGCGGGCCGGGGCGGGATGCTGTCGGTGGCCGTGTC
>NZ_JACVYG010000256.1:0-331 GCF_014712245.1 Streptomyces sp. 5-10 | reverse complement strand
GCCGGGTTTTGTCGAGGACAATCATTCATCTAGGACCTGCGTCGCCACAGGTCTCAAGCGACCTACCCGAATCCAGCATGGGCCATGCCTCATGGATTCCTATTTGGTCTTGCTCCAGGTGGGGTTTACCTTGCCGTGACGTGTTACCACGCACGCGGTGCGCTCTTACCGCACCCTTTCACCCTTACCGGCTTCCTGTAAACAGGAAACGTAGGCGGTCTTCTCTCTGCTGCACTTGCCGTAGGCTTGCGCCCCCCAGGCATTACCTGGCACCCTGCCCTATGGAGCCCGGACTTTCCTCCCCTCCCTTACAGGAGCAGCGATTGTCTGG
>NZ_JACVYG010000255.1:0-332 GCF_014712245.1 Streptomyces sp. 5-10 | reverse complement strand
GTATTTTTGTTTCGCTCTTTCCATTTGGATATTTAGATTTCAATGTAAGTGTGTCGCCATCTAGATAAGCAGTTGTCTTAATTGTTAGATCGGCACTCAGTTTTTCATCAACTTCTTGGTTCAGAATTAAGTCTGAATGGAAGCCATCATCGTGGATATCTACCGTTATTTTATTTCCATTGTGTTTGAATTCCTGTACTGCTTTGAAATCTTTCACTTTTTCAACGACTTCTTTAGGAGCACCCATTGAAAGTAAGTGGGTTTCGAAATTGTCAGCCCTAACAACTTCGTACTTTCCAGAAATTTGAACCATTTTGGATACTCAAATTTTG